>MTKO01000035.1 GCA_004028505.1 Candidatus Electrothrix aarhusensis | reverse complement strand
TATTTGTATATTTGGTATTGGTAAGCTCAAAGCTCTATAAAACCTTAACAAGGAAAAATGTCAAGCTGTTTTTCGAGCAAACCTGTCTTGCTGTATTTGTGTCCTTTTAAATGCGTTTACCCTGGGGGATACATCGTTTATGTCAGACATGTCATTTAGTCCAAACGGGAGAATTTTGGCATCGGCACATGCGAGTTATGAAGAGGTTCGGAATAGCTCTGTGCGATTGTGGGACTGTGAAACTGGCAAGGAAATAGCAGTATTTCTTGAGCATAATGGTGATGTTGACAGTATATCATTTAGTCCTGATGGAAATTTATTGGCCTCTACTTCCTTTGAGTCCGGCACCATCATCCTTCGGGATATGAGAGCCTATACGTTTTTTCTGCAACGAGCTGAACCCACCTCCCTCTACCACACCTTCATAGAAGCAGTAAAATTCCTCTGGCAACTAGACGTACAGGGCCTTGAAATCGTCAAAACAAAACGCCGCACCCCGGCGGACCTAAAAAAATACGGCACCCTCCTCGCGCCCCCACCCCCCGGCCAAAGCAAATTCGACCAAGTACTGGAATGGGCACAACAACAGCAGGAAAAGTAAAGCATTTAACGTCAAGTATATCCCTTTGACATATCCCAAATCAACTGTATAATATACCTGATGCCCCCGCCCAACATCACCAGTATTCCCTTCAAATACATTTAAGAGGTGCCCCATGACCTGCGCTCGAACCAAAATATTTAAAAGCAACAGAAGCCAAGCAGTCCGCCTGCCAAAATCTGTCTCTTTTCCCGAATCAATTAAAAATGTTGAGATTATAGCTATCGGCAATAAACGCATTATTGCTCCAGCAGATCAATCCTGGGATGACTGGTTTGATGCACCAGGAGTTTCCGATGATTTCATGGAAGAACGGGATCAACCTAAAGACCAAATTCGAGAGACCCTGTAATGCTGAAGTACATGCTGGATACTAATATCGTTATTTATGCGATAAAAAATCGCCCGCAACAGATACGGAGCTGTTTTAAAAAGCACCAAGGACAAATGTGTATTTCCACCGTAACCCTTGGCGAGCTAATTTTCGGAGCAGAGCGTTCACAGCAGGTGGAACGAAATCTTGCTGATATCGAGGCAATGATCGCCCGAATGGAGGTACTTCCCCTGGATAACGAAGCCGCCTACCATTTCGGCCAGATACGGGCGGAGCTGTATCGGATCGGCCAGCCCATAGGACCATATGACATGATGATTGCTGCTCATGCCCGATCATCGGGGCTCATTCTGGTGACAAATAATACCAAGGAATTTAAAAGGGTCTCTGGGTTGCGCCTTGAGAACTGGGTGGAAACGGATTGCTGAGAATGCCTTTCCCGAAACGTCCTGACGTAACAAGCATGTATTGCATCTTTGGGTATCCGGTTGTATCGTAAAAGAAGAGATTAATCTTGCAGAAACCTGTACAGCTGAATACGAGAATCAGGATTGCCGTCGCATAAAAAGAAACCGGAGGAAACATCATGGCATCAATAGCACTGCACGACATCGACGAACAGCTCCCAGCCCTCCTGAAACAGCGGGCTGCCCAGGCACAGAAGAGCATTGACCAATTCATTGTTGATACGTTAAAAAAACACCTCGGCCTTGAAAAGGAAAAAGAGTATGACGATCTTGACACCCTCTTCGGGTCCTGGACTGAGGAAGAATTCAACAGCATCCAGAAAAAAATCAGCTCGGAACGAAAGATCGGCCAAGAGCTTTGGCAATGAACAGGATATTGATCGACACCAACAAAAAAAAGTAAAATTTGCCTGCCCCTTTCCCTCCCTTGCGACGATAAAGGTTATGAAATGAAATTAGACAAGAAAGCGTTACAGGGCATCAAGGAGTACCTTATCAGCCAACCGGTAAAGAAAGCATACCTCTTCGGCTCCCATGCACGGGGAACTGCCAATGCTGACAGCGATGTTGATATTCTTGTTGAATTGGATCACGCAAAGCCCATCGGGCTGCATTTCATCCGAATGAAGCTTGAGCTGGAAAGCCTTTTGCAGGTCAAGGTTGATTTGCTTTCCGACAAAGGCATGTCAAAATATATACGTCCGTATATTGAGCACGATAAAAAATTGATCTATGAAAAAAAATGCTTGATGACAAAGCGCGATTACAGCATATCTTAGACGCAATCCTTGAGATTGAAGAATACATGACAACTCACTCTGAGACTGATTTTTTCAGCAACTCGATGTTGTCTTCCGCATGTATCCGCCAGCTGGAGATAATAGGTGAAGCCGCAGGAAGAATTTCCAAAGAACTCAGGACGGCATCACCAACTATCCGGTGGAAGGAAATTATCGGCCTGAGAAATAGACATTATACCGACCTTTTCCAACCTGCCGATTTAACTGGAAGTTGTTGTTTTGCTAACAACGCAAAATCAATCGGTTAGTGAAAATCGATATAATGTCTAATATGCTGATTCATGAATACTTCGGCGTTGACCTGGATATCGTCTGGGAAATCATACAAACAGATCTGCCTGGTTTTAAGAATGAAGCCAAAACGTTACTGGACAGCTTAAACTAAACTGAATGAGCCCCCCTCCCCCTGTAGTTGCCGTTGAACACAATACAAAAAAGAAAAAATCGCATGCCTCCTATCCCAAAAAATGCCAGCAACATCCTCATCCGCTCCACCAACTGGATCGGCGATGCCATCATGACCACCCCGGCAGTGCGCAGCATCCACCGCAACTTCCCGGAAGCAAAAATTACCCTGCTGGCCCTGCCCTGGGTGGCGGATGTCTTCAGTGCCTGCCCCCATATCGACCATATCTTCATCTATGATAAACAGGGGCGACACCAGGGACTGAGGGGAAAACTGCGTCTGGCTGCGGACCTGCGCCAGGAAAACTACGACCTCACCATCCTCCTGCAAAACGCCTTTGAAGCAGCCCTGATCACTTTCCTGGCCCGGATCCCGGCACGCGGCGGCTACACCACCGATGGTAGGGGCCTGCTGTTAACCCACGGCGTGCGCAAGCACCCTGCGATCAAAACCAAGCACCAGGTCCATTATTATCAGGAGATGCTGGAAGGGTTGGGGCTCCAGCGTAGCGAGAACAGTTTGGAGCTTTTTCTTGATCCCGCAGTGGAGCGGGATGCAGATGCCCTCATCAAAGAGGCGTTAGCGTTACAGGGCGAGAAAGCAGATGACATACCGATCATCGGCCTCAATCCAGGAGCAGCTTATGGCCCGGCCAAATGCTGGCCGGTAGCGAAATATGCCGAACTGGCAGGCCATCTCTCCAATAAAACAGGCGGGCTCATCGTGATTTTCGGAACTGCTGCTGACCAGGAAGCTGCTGCCGAAATCTGCTCGGCTACCGGTGAACGGGTCCTCGATCTCACCGGTAAAACTACCCTGGCCCAGGCCTTGGCCTGCATCGCCCGTTGTTCAGTCTTTGTTACCAACGACTCCGGCCTCATGCATGTGGCGGCGGCCCTCAACACCCCGCTGGTTGCCGTGTTTGGCTCAACCGATCATATCGCCACTGGCCCCTATTCCCAGCAGGCAACCGTTGTTCGCCGCCCGGTGGAATGTAGCCCCTGCATGAAAACCCATTGCCCCAAGGGCCATTTTCAATGTATGGAAGGCATTACGGTGGAAGAGGTAGAGCAGGCTGCCTTGCTGTGGTTGAACAAAAGAGAATAACCTTTTCGCCGTCCCCCTTCCCTCTTAAGGATTGTAGGGGCAGACCCCTGTGTCTGCCCGGTAAGGGTAATTCATGAATTACCCCTCCAACGCCCTGATCCCCTTCCGAATACACCAGAGTGAAAAAAGCAGGGTCAACGCCGCCAGCCCAATAATGGTCAGGCAGGAAAGCAGCACCCCTAGGCTATCAATCTGATTCCAAAGAAGCCAGCCTTTCAATAAACGAAAATTTCCCATAAATCCCAGTACAAGAATCAAAAGCTGGACAGCAAGTCCGCTGAAAAGAAAGAGGATAGCCCCGAAGCTCCCTTGCACTGCAGCCCGACTTTCAATCTTAAAATCAGCATACATGGCCCCGAATCCCAGGGCCTGAGCCAAAGCCCCCCAGGTGATAATCAGGCTCATGGCAATGGAGACCCACCACATCGGCCCGGTGATCTGGAGCAGGTAATTAGAGGTGATGATCAAGAAAAGAATGACCACCGTAAAGGGGATGCAGTAAAAAAGGTATTTGCAGCCTAGGTACCGTTGCAGGGTCAAAGGTGAGGAACGGATCATGGCAAAGGCCATACCTTCAGCCCCGATGGAGGGATAAACAAAACGGGTCGCCAAAGAGGTTGCCACAAAACCAGCTGCACCGATATTAGCAAAGGCAATGATATTGGCGATCTTATCTGCCGCGAGAAAGGAACGTTCAAGAGGAAGGGCCTTAAAATTATACAAATACACCACAATCAAAGCGCCGATGAGAAAAAGCTGCGACCATTCCGAGGAATCCCGCAGAAAGAGCTTGGCCTCCTTATGAAAAATACGCAGCAGAGGTGAGGGATGATAGGGCTTCGGGGTAAAGGTATGGTAGCCGCCAAAAGACTCCTGGGCCTTGCTAAAGCCGCCCGCGAAAAAACGCTCCATCAGCCATTCTCCTCCCCAGTACAACACAATAGGTGTGAGCAGCAATAAACCCACAGCAGTCCAGTCGATCAGTCGATCCTGGAGATAGACATTGAGCAGCTGATTCGCCCAAGCAGGGGGCAACAGAGACAAGGCCGGGGTCTGCATGCTGGAGAGATATTCTATAAAATCCGGGAAGCGATCCGGGTCAGCCATATCCTCCGGTCGCATGAGCCGGATAACCAGATAGAGAAGGATACCGAAGAGCATGGACAGATAAACAGCAATATCCTTGGTCTGTTTGGCCGGGAACAACCTAACCAGCAGGATCGTGGCAGCCAGTCCGATAGCATTGGCTGTCAGAGCCGTACTCAGGACCGCGAGCATCAGCAACGGATAATAGAGAATGTCGGCATGAAAAATGGTTCCGTAGGCCCCGAAGATGGGCAGGGAAAAAATCACCATCATCCACGAGGTGTAGAGAAACGAAGTCAGAAAGCGCATCCCGAAGAGCTGTCGCTCATGAATCGGGGCACTGTAAAGAATCTCGTTATCCGACGAGAGGTAGAGCGAAGAGACTGCCGAGACCATAGAGGAAAAGAGGAGCATAGAAAACATGATCATCCAGGTCATCTGGAAAATCTTCAGGCTCAGGATGATCCCCAGCTCGTTCTGACTGTGGAAATAGGTTATGAACCGCAGGCTGGCAAAATACAGTCCGGTAAAAAGCACTGCTCCGAAAACGAGAATGGCCGCAGTGCGCAGAACTACACGGCCCCGAAAAAAACGGTTACGAATATTATGAAGAAACGGTTGCAGAAGGAGCATTTTTCCTCTCTGATTTTATCTTTGATAAACACCCTCCCTCCCCTTTGGGAGAGAGCTGTCGGCAGAACCCTCTTTTTCTGTTTACCCGGTGACGGAAATATGTCAAGGAATTCTCGGTTCTCCCTCTATTCCTTGGTGTACCTTGCACAAGGCATTCACAAGGCATTGCAAAGAGTAAAACTACGCACTGGTATCTTGCTGGCGAAAACAGTATAATGCCCCCTTTCTCGCTCGCCGCCCTGTTGACAAACCGCTCGGTTGGCAAAGATATACATATACTACACCTCTTCATGAAGAACAGAGCATGAATAATACGCTGAACGAAAATCCCCAAAAGCCCCCCTACCTCAAATTCTTCCCGGATGCCCTCCAGAATGAATTACAACAGGTCTATACAGAAAAGCAGACCTGGGTCAATCAACCCAAGAAGGGCTTTCTCCGCTACCGCAAGCCCATAGAAGAACTTACCCATCTCCGGGCCTCAGCCCTTGATGTGACCGGGGATACCGTGCAGATCGGCAAGCGAGAGGATCTCAACAAAAAGGAACATGAGCAGGTTCTCCAGCTTCTGAAGGGCTTCATGCCCTGGCGCAAAGGCCCGTTTTCCGTCTTTGATATTGATATAGATTCGGAATGGCAGAGCTGGCGCAAATGGAACCGCCTTCTGCCGGAAATGCCTGACCTGAAGGACAAGGTGGTGGCCGATATCGGCTGCAATAACGGCTATTATATGTTCCGCATGGCTGCTCATTCCCCGAAGATGGTGCTGGGCTTTGAGCCCTATGTCCATCATTATTACACATTCAAGGCCCTGAACAGCTTTGCCGGACTGGACAACCTCGATATTGACCTCCTGGGAATCGAACACCTGCCCCTGTTTCCGACCTGCTTTGATGTCATTTTCTGCCTGGGCATCCTCTATCACCGCCCTTCTCCCATTGATTCCCTGCGTGATTTGCTCACAGCCCTGAAGCCAGGCGGATGCCTGCTCCTGGAATCTCAGGCCATTCCGGGTGAGGAATCCGTGGCCCTGTTCCCGGAAAAAACCTATGCCAAGGTGCCTGGGACTTGGTTTATCCCCACAGCGACCTGTATGCATAACTGGTTGCAACGGGCGGGTTTTATCAATATAAAATGCTTCTGTTCGCATCCCATGAGCAGTACGGAACAGCGGCAAACCGACTGGATGGTTTTCGAATCCTATCAGGATTTTATTGACAATCAGAACCCTGAGTTTACAATAGAGGGCTACCCTGCCCCGTGGCGGGTCTTTTTTCGAGCAGAAAGAAAATAAAACAGAGCAGACAGCCTGTACAAATTAAAAATAATTCAAACTAAGGAAAGAGATCATGAAGGCGGAAGAATGCACATTATATCATGGCGGTCTTAAGGGTGCCGAGACCGTGTTCGGCGAACTGGCGGAAAAATACAATCTCAATGAAGTTATCTTCACCTTTGAAGGCCATCGTCTCCATCGGGATCGTAATGCGGTCTCCCTGACCGAGGAAGACCTGCAACGCGGTGATATCAGCATGGAAATTGCCTCCAGAATGATGAACCGCACCTATTATGAGACCGAAAAAATCCGTCGTGTGTTGCAGGCTATTTTTCACATGGTCAATAAGGGGCATCAGGTCTTTGTAATCGGCACCATTCTTGACGACAACTCGGTCAAGGGCGGAACCGGCTGGGCCGTGGAATTGGCTAAACTGTTCAACCGTCCCCTCCATGTCTATGATCAAAATCGCCAAGGCTGGTTCAGCTGGAAGGATGAGAGCTGGCAAGCCGAGGAACGCCCAAAAATTGCCTTTGATACCTATGTAGGCTCAGGCACCCGTTATCTCAGCGATGAAGGCAAAGAGGCTATTGAGCTACTTTATGCGGACAGTTTCGGGGAATAATGCCAGGGAATAGGCGATAAGCAGAGGCGGTTATAGTTTTTTAACCACCTCTGCTTCACGGCTTGCTCATCAAGAGCCCCCCTGCTATTCTCCGCTCATTCTTTTTATAACAGTCCAGAATCATAACTCCTCGCTCATCTCCATCATTCAAATCTTCCACCTTCTGTTCCCCTGACCAACTGATCAACCCTCCGATATTTATGTACAGCGAATCAGTATTGCTGTATATTCTTAAAAATACGGCGGGAACTCTTCCCTGCTCTTCAACAGGTCTGTCTGCGAACGAGATCAAAAAGTCAAGGACGGTACCACCCGTCCGGCAACTACCGATAATGAGGAAAAAGCGCTCTCTGCTTCCCCGCATCGGCACCCCCTTCAACCTGCTCCACCCACTGATTTCTCACGTCATCTCACCTGATAATAGATTATATCAAGAGATACGTTCCTGGCATCGACAAGATCATCTCTTACGCAAGCAATACGCCTTAAAACAAATAGTTGCACTTTAAATAACCTCTTCGAGATGACATATGGAAAACTTTTTACTC
>MTKO01000004.1 GCA_004028505.1 Candidatus Electrothrix aarhusensis | reverse complement strand
TTTTGACGGTATAAATCGAGGCGAATGGCTGTACAGGATGTATATGGGTCGTTCTCGTACCGCTCTGACATCAGGTGGTAAAGATGAAAAAGTTCAGGATGCTGGCGAAGACGGGCATTCGGTTTTTGCTCAGGCTTTCCTTGAGGTGTTACGCAAAAACAAAGAAATACTGGATGGGAACAGGCTGTTTGATACATTGAAAATAACAGTGGTGGATGTCGCGCTCCAGACACCAAGGTATAATTATATACCCGGAACCGGGGAAAATTCAGGTGATTTTCTCTTGGTGCCCAAGGAAATTCTCAGAAAAAATTTGCGGTTGTCTGTGGATGTGTTCAGAGGAACATCACCCGCGATTCAGCCTGTCGGAGCCGATTTTATGGCGATGAAGAATGTGCGTATTCGTCGCCAGCCGCAGTTTACTTCTCAGCAGGTCGGTATGCTGAAAAAAGGCGATGCGATTTGGGTAGTTGGTGAGGTTAATGAACAGCCTTGGTATTTGGTGGATTGTGGGAAAGGGCAGCAGGAACAGGGGTATATTTATTCGTCTTATTTACAGGAAAAGACAGGTGGCAAGGTAAGGGGAAAATCTCGGGAAGGAACTGCTGTTGCCGCAGTAAAAAGGACTGAACCTCCTGTGTCTAGGGAATTGTCGCAAAAAGACAAAACAATCGGCCAATATATTGATCACGGCGATGGCACGATAACGGATACGAAAACCGGTTTGATGTGGAAACGCTGTTCAGAAGGCTTGTCCGGGAAGAACTGCGAAAAGGGCAAGGCGGAAGAGTATACATGGAATGATGCGGTGAAGCGTTTCAAGAATGTTGATTATGCCGGTTATAGCGATTGGCGATTGCCAACTATTGATGAACTGAAAAGCTTGGTGTATTGCAGCAAGGGGGTGAAGGACAAAGATGACGGCGAATGCAACGATGGGTCGGAAAGACCGACGATCAACCAGCAGGTTTTTCCGAATACTTCATTGTGGTACTGGTCCGGGTCGCCGTATGCTGGCGCTTCGGACCTCGCGTGGTACGTCAACCTCTTCTACGGCGGCTATTCCAACTACGTCGGTCGCGACGCCAACTACGCGGTTCGGTTGGTGCGCGGCGGACAGTGATTTTGTTTTTTTGCCTTTCTCAGGCGCCTGGTTTCCACGGGGTGTTAATACGAATTAGGGATTGAAACCTGGAGCATAAAATCAATGAGATAGAGTCTCTGAACTGTTTGTGTGACTTGCCGGGAGCGTTACGTAATCATACGTTCGAAGAACAACAAAAAACATCTACCAAAAGGTAAAAAACCAATGACAGAAACAATGCAGATGGAAATCCCGCAGGACATTTTGGCCGCATTAAAAACAGGCATTCAGGATTTTTCCCAATATATGCGGGTCACAGCGGCTATCGCCTGTTTTCAGGAGAAGAAACTCTCCTTGGGCAAAGCAGCCCAGCTTGCCGGATACAATCGTCTCGACTTTCTGGATCTTTTGGCGGAAAAAAGTATTGTGGCCTTTGATTATGATGAGTCATTCACAGAAAGTGAGTTGCAGGGAGTATCCCGACTCGCGGAAATAAAACCATGATTATCTGCAATGCTACACCATTGATAGCCTTTGCCCGTATTCAGCGGCTGGACATTTTGCAGCAAACAGTCGGAACTCTTGTTATCCCTGAAGGAGTTGCCAAGGAGGTTCGGGGGTACCGAGGTGGACATTATGCTGAAATTATTCTTGATGATGAACCGTGGATAACTGTACAAGCGTTGCAGGCCCCGGCTCAAGTACAACTCTTACTCCCGGTCCTTGATCAGGGAGAGGCTGAGGTCATCACCTTGGCTTTAGAGCAGAATGCCGACTTGGTTCTTATTGATGAATTGACTGGACGTAAAGTGGCGCAGTCGCTTCAACTGCAAGTAATCGGAACAGTCGGTATCCTGATTCGGGCAAAGCAGATGGGAATAATTCCAGCAGTTAAACCGATTCTTGAAAAGATGATACAACGCGGTATTCGTTACAGTAAACGGTTTGTCTGCTCAATCCTTCATGAAATAGGGGAAGAGTAATCCGAGGAATAAAACAATGAAAGTCGCAAATCCCTTATACGATGTCGTGTTCAAATATCTGATGCAGGATATGCGGGTTGCCAAACTGGTCATATCAAACATCATTGAACAGGAGATAGACTCCCTTGATTTCGCCTTTACCGAGTTGAACAGAAAACTTCCTGACGGCGGCCTGACAGTGTTGCGGATTGATTTCGCAGCAAAAATACGGGAGCCGGACGGCAGCAGCAGGCTGGTTATCATTGAGTTGCAGAAGGCTAAATTTCCCACTGATATAACTCGGTTTCGTAAATATCTCGGCAAACAGTATCAGGAAGAATCCAATATTCATCTGGATGAGAAGACGCGGAAAAAGAAGGCGTTACCCATTATAAGTATTTATATACTCGGGCATAATCTCCAGCATAATGACAGCCCAGTTATCCATGTGAAAAGAGATTACTACGACCATGCCACCAAGGAGAAACTGACCCGGAAAGAAGAGTTCATAGAAAGTCTCACCCACGACAGTTATATCATCCAGGTGAGGAGGTTGCGTAAAAAACATCGTAATAAATTGGAAACACTGTTGAGTATCTTTGATCAGAGCAATGCCAGCAAAGAGAGTAAACATTTTATTGATGTACTGGAATCCTCCTTTCCAGATGAATTTAAGGTCATCATCAGACGGTTGCACAAGGCGTCCGCCAGCAAAGAACTTTGTGAAGATATGGAGATGGAGGATGAGATTTTAGAAGAATTAGCGACTCAGGAGCGGGTAATAGCTTATGAAAGGGCGGAAAGAAGGAAAGCAGAAGCGGAAAAAGACAGGCTTGAAAAATTATTGAAACAAGCAGGTATTGAATTTTAAGGTGACCAATTTAAGCCGGGATAACATGCAGGTTCAAAATCCTTGATCTGGAATCCAGGGCATAAGAAGTTCGAGACTCTCTTGGTCTTGGTACCCACCGTTAAAACAGTGGGCTATTTGCTGCCGTCCCTCCGGGACTATTGTCCTGGAGGGACATTCGATCATAGCCCAGTGATTTATCGCTGGTGAGAGAAGTCTCCAACAAGGCTATATCTAACCAGCTCAGGGTACCACCCTGAGTTCATGACTTTCTTGAGAAAATAGATAATCCCAAATAAACATTTCCTACACACGCCTATGCAATGGGTTACACGACTACACCGAATCGAACATGCCGGAATGCCGGTATACATTGATCAGGAAAAACCGGACTGGTTTGTTCCTTCCACCCGCACCGATGAACTGCTCAGGGCCTGTCAAAAACATGGGAATCCGGCAGCAGCTCTAGTTGCGTTCTGTAACAACCGGCACGAAGAACCGGATCAGGCAGGACGCGATCTTCGTCGCTTAGAGTATCTCCTGGATCGAGGAACACCGCCGCCCTATCAGGGACGCAGGCATCATTTGCGTCTCGGCCCCTTAAAAGAGATCTGGTTTCATCTCACCGATACCTGCAATCTCTCCTGCGTTCATTGCCTTTTTTCTGCCTCTCCGAGCAAAAAAGAAACCATTGAGCGAGAACAGCTGCATGATGCTATTGACCAGGCAACTGCGCTGGGCAGCCATCTTTTTTATTTCACCGGCGGTGAACCCTTTGTGTATCCAGATTTTTGTCAGACGATCCAATATGTCCTGCAACAGGATCCGGCCCATCATGTGGCGATTCTGACCAATGGGCTGCTTCTTGAGGAGCATCTTGCCGAACTGATGGCGATGGATCATGAGCGGATTCATCTTCAAGTTAGTCTGGACGGTTTGCAGGAAGAACACGATTTTCTTCGGGGACGCAACACCTACAGCAGGCTTTGCGAAAATCTTCAGGCAGCTGTAAAGGCAGGATTGGCCTTCACCATTTCAGTGGCTGTCAACAACGATAATGTGGGGCGGCTGGATAAAATCGCTCGTCAGGCCCATGCTTTAGGGGCAGGTGGTCTCCACCTGATGTATCATTTTGTCCGGGGCAAGGGAACAAGCGGACAGTTTGTCCCGGTGGTTCGCCTGTTCTCTCAGATCGTCAAGACAACAGAGGTTTGTCGGGAGTTGGGAATGAAGATCGATAACTTGGAGGCCATGAAGGCCCAGGTCTTTGCTGTGCCCGGTTCCCGTTTCGATTTGACCAATATGGCCTGGGAATCCTTAGCTGTGGCTCCGGATGGGATCATCTATCCTTCTCCGGCCCTGATACGGGTGGAGGCGCTTGCCTGTGGTCATCTGGGGCAGGGCTTGGCTGATGTCTGGAAAGATAACATCATGTTGCGGACGATTCGTTTGACCAGCTTGATAGATGCCGGGGAACGGCAGCAACGTCCCTTAGTATTCATTACCGGCGGCGGAGATCCGGATCATTCCTGGAACACCGGCCATGAGCTGGTCGGTCATGACCCTTATATTGATTTGTATGAGCAGCTGGCCTTGCAGCTCATTACGGATCAGGCAGCACAATATCCTGATCAGGGCCTGTTTCGGCTGCGGATGGGTGATGTGCGCCATGACTGCCCGGACACGGAAAACGGCTCTGACGGCTCGGTCGGTCTCACCCATTGCAATTGTCTGGTCTCTCTGGCTGAGCATGATGGCCATTCCTCGGTGCGGGAATTTTACAGTGCTGCTGCCCAGCAGGCCAACACGGAGATTGTTAATCCCTTTAACCCGGCTGCGGGCCTGGGGCATTATATTCCTGAAGAGGCAAAAGAGAAATCCTACGGTTGCGGCAGTCCGGTCAAAGATGCTGCGCCCCAAAAAGGCGAAACCGTGGTGGACTTGGGCTCGGGCAGCGGGGTGGAGTGTTTTCTTGCGGCAACTGAGGTCGGGGCGACTGGGCGGGTTTACGGTATTGATATGACCGATGCCATGCTGGAGCTTGCCCGCAACTCGAAACAGCATGTGGTGACGGACCTGGGCTATGATAATATCGAGTTTCGCAAAGGGTATCTGGAGGCAATTCCGCTGGACGATGCAACAGCGGACGTGGTGATATCCAACTGTGTGATCAATCTCAGCCCGGATAAGCGCAAAACCTATCTGGAGATTATGCGGATCCTCAAGCCGGGCGGTCGGCTGGTGGTTGCTGATGTGGTCAGCGACGAACCGGTCAGCGCGGCCATCAAGAACAGCACCAAATACCGGGGCGAATGCCTAGCGGTGCCATGCAACAGGATGATCTTATTGCCATGCTTGAGGATTGCGGATTTTCTTCAGTCTATCTCCATAAGCGCTATCTATCGGGAGGTTGACGGGCATCGTTTTTATTCCTTGACCTATGAGGCGGGCAAAGCAGAAGTAATTGGATTGGCGGAACTTGTTGATGAGGAAGAGGAAAACAAGGGAGTGGAAAAGGTTCGTTGTCTTTTTCGAGGCCCTGCGCCCGCCCTCGTGACATCTTCGGGCCAGCGTTTGGAACGTGGGCGCATCACCGAGCTTCCCCGTCGAGAGGCAGAGCAGCTTGGTGAGCAGATTTTTCTTCTTGATGAGGAAGGAGCTGTTGCCAATATTGAGCAGGAGGCCTGTTGCTGCGGAGTGCCTCCGGAAGAGGCAGGACAAAAGGATTCGGTCGTATCTGGCAGTCCCTTTCTTTGTCATCTCAGCGGCTGCACCGTCTGCGGTGAGGAGCTGGTCTATCAAAGTGATAGCGGCACGACTGCGAGCTGCTATTTTTGCGAAACAGAGGCTGTTACCCCCTGCACCTGCACTGCTGGCCATTATGTCTGCGACAGCTGCCACCAGCTGGAAGGCCTTGCGGTCGTCCGTTCGGTTTGCCTGAACAGCACGGAAAAGGACGTGATAGGGTTGATGAACCGTATCCGCAATCATCCCTCTGTACCGATGCACGGGCCTGAACATCATGCGCTGGTGCCCGGCGTGATCTTGGCTGCCTATCGCAATAACGGCGGGGCGATCAGTCGAGATATTATTGCCACCGGGATTGATCGGGGCAGTAACGTACCCGGAGGAGCCTGCGGTTTTTGGGGCTGCTGCGGCGCAGCTATCGGTGCGGGTATTGCCGCCTCTCTGATCCTGGAGGCGACGCCGCTGAAAGCCGATGAGCGTCAGCACTCCTTGGGTTTTACCGCTGAAATATTAGCCGAAATTGCCAAAATGAATGCGGGACGGTGCTGTCAGCGGGATTCCTGGCTAGCCCTGAGCCATGCCTCCCGGCTCTCTGAAGAGTTTTTCGGTATCGCCTTGCCAGCAGAGGCTGTCCTTCATTGCAACCAATACGAGAAGAACCGAGAGTGTATACGCAAACGCTGCCCGCTCTGGGAGGAGCGGGAGTGGAAAGAAGGACGCTGGCGAGGAGGTCAGCTCAAGAAGGGTGTCGGGCAGAAGACTATCGAGTCGATCCTTCCTTATTCTTCCTCAACATAAACCGTCAGTCCTTTACCCTCTTGGGCACGGAGAATAACGTCACCAGCCTCAGCTGCTGCCGGGTCATGCCCCCGGATTGCAGAGGGGGCAAAGACCACTGTCACTTTTTTGCTGGTGGAAAGGCGCTCAATGATAATGAGTTTTTCTTTAATGGTTGTGTCCAGTTCAAGATATTTTTTATCTGTGTAGCCCTGCATAAAGAAGTCGTAGACCAAGGAGGTGCAGAGTGCGGCACCGTGGTGATTTTAAAATCGCCCTTTACCGGTGTACTCCCCTCATAGAGAAGAGGCAAGGCAACCTCCAGCGCCTTATAGGCCCGTGCGGAACCGGGGCAGAGGTAACCGTCCGCATTGATGAGGTCGGTAAAGCTGTACTCTTGGGTTGCGGCCCCGTCCTGCACCTTGATATTCGGTAAGGTTTTCTGCCATTCCGTGGGTTCCCAGCCCCAGATTGACTCACCGGATTGCCGCATTTTTTCCTGCATCATCTTCCGCATCTTAAAGCGGAATATATATCCCTTTTCCTCTTCGCTCAACTCCTTATTCTGACGGAGATTGTCCGCCGTCTTCTTGAGCATAGTTGTTTCCATCATCTCCTGCCGTTTCTGTTCCGCAGGTGAAAGGCTGTTCTGGGCATGCCCCTGAACAATTGGTGAAAAAAAGAAGACAGCGCATGCGATAATGCGATAAAAATGTTTGTTCATGGCGAGGTGTCGGATGAGGTTGATTCAGGTTGATGGTTGGTTTTCCAGTTTATCCGCACATCGGCGGCTGAGTGATTTGAGGTAACGGTACTCCGCTGTAGCTGTTTTGGCAAGCAGGGCTTGCAGGCTATGCAAGGCAGGGGCTAGGTATTGCCGGAAAAAAGGTTTGCCGCGTTGCTGGCTGAGAAAGGCAAAGGCACCCAGGATCTGAAGATTGCGTTGCAGGGCCAAGAGGAGATATTCCTGCCGGAATTGGGCACGGTCGTAGGGAAGCAGAGTCGTCAGGGCGTTGAGATAGTGGTCAAGCAGTTCTTCCTGAATCAGGTCGGGCAGTGCGGCATAGGGATCAATGAGCAGGGAGGCAAGGTCGTAGGCCAAAGGACCGAGGCGGCCTGCTTGATAATCGATAAAACGGACCCGGCCCTGTTGGATCATGATGTTGCGGCTCTGGAAATCCCGATGAAGAAAGAAGGTGGCGTCTGCTTGGGACGCCTTGTCTGCCAGCGTTTGAAAATCCTGCGCTATTTTTTCTTCGTCAATCTCCAGTTGGAGAAAATTACGGCACAGGGCTCGGAGAAAATAGCCGGATTCCTGTTCCAGCATCAGAACGCGGTTGTACTTTGGTATATCCCAGCACCAGGATGGCTTGAAGCTTGGCAGCCTCGCACCTGCATCCGGGCTAATTCGCTCACCGTCTGCCGATACAGTTGGATGAGCTGTTCTGAGTCATTGCCCTTTTCTAGTATCAGATCATGTAACCGTTGATCGCCCAGATCCTCGCAGACCAGCAGGCCGTTCTGCTCCTCAAAACCGTACAGCTCTGGAACTGGCGCACCGGCGGCAAAGAGATGTCTCCCGAT
>MTKO01000051.1 GCA_004028505.1 Candidatus Electrothrix aarhusensis | reverse complement strand
CACCTAATTAAAGGTGGGTGTATCTACCACAAGCGTTTTCAAAAAGAAATTGAAAGCACCTACTATATCTCTGCAAGCTCTTGACCCATTAGTCAACTTGACAGTCTTTGCACTACCAAGTTTCCTGTTTACCACACCCGTTAACAGTGAATGTCTGTTCAGTGCAAATTGCTCTATCATGATTACGGGTTGATTTCAAGGAAAATTTTAGAATCGCCAGAAAAGGATGTGTAAAAAGGGGACACTTTTACAAAAAAAAGAAAGGCTTCAGGACTGGCGTCCTGAAGCCTTATAGGAAAAGGGGGAAAAATCTCAGATGTAGGGTGGGCACGAAAAAACAAGCAAAACAAGAGCAACCATTAATTGCAGCGAGTTGATCGACAGATGATGACCAAGCAAACACATTGCCCACCATGCCGAGCGGCGGGCAAAGCGCCATCAACATCCGTGCCCCACAACCAAGCCCTCAGCGTTTTGTACGCCCTACAGGGCTGATTTCACCTTCTCCTCTCTTTTATTTCTTTCACAATATCGTTCAAGCTCATATTATCAAATACCTTTTTCCTTTCTTCCGTGTAGTTGCCGAATCCAGTTGTGAACTGATTAAGAAAGCGTATTGTATCTGCCGTTCCGAGCTTATTGCTCAATAAAGCGATTGCCTTCATGTTTATATCATTCAATGTTGTCGCCGTAGCACTCATTTTTCCATCTCCTGTAACAGTTCAAGGATTGAAACAGCCCTGACTCCGAGGTCGTCTATCCCTTTCGTCTTTTTCAAAAACTTATCATCGCAGGTGCAGAAAAAATCAGCTTCCAGCACTTCCGCCGATGCAAGATGCAGGGCATCAATCGGTTTGATTCCGAACTCGGTGAAGACCCTTGAGCGATGTTCAATTTCGTCATTCAGCCGGATAAATTCACTTCGTTCACTCAGCACCTTCAAAGTGAACTCTCTGCGAAAGGTATTGCTGATTTTCTCCGCTTCATAGCTTGAAATCTCGGATGAAAGCAAACCGATTTTTCCCGCTTCAATCAGCGAGAGGATATTCAGAATGATTTCACCCTCCACAGCGATTCTCAGCTGACTACGATCATCAAGCGGTCTTTGAATGCAGCAGTTATCAAGATATATCTTCATCATAATTTTACTATACAGGAATCATTCTGTGCAGGCAAAGGGACAAGTCCGAGATCATCCCGTTTTCTTTTCTCCATCCGTAGGGTGGGCACGAAAAAACAAGCAAAACAAGAGCAACATCAATTGCAGCGAGTTGATCGACAGGTGATGATCAAGCAAACGCATTGCCCACCATGCCGAGCGGCGGGCAAAACGCCAGCAAACATCCGTGCCCCAACCAAGCCCCTCAGCGTTTTGCACGCCCTACAAGGCTTCTTTTTCTGTTTCAGAAAACAACAACAAGTTTCTGGTTCGTTCTGGAAATCAGATCAATGTGCTCGCATGTGTTGTTGTTGTTTTATTTGTTTTACCTGTTTTAAGGGTATGTAACCATATGATTTAAAATTTAATTTAAGCCCAAAGGTCTACGGAATATAACCCAAAGGTCTACGGAACCTAACCCAAAGGTCTACGGAACCTAACCCAAAGGTCTACGGAACCTAACCCAAAGGTCTACGGAACCTAACTCAAAGGTCTACGGAACCTAACTAAAAGGTCTACACTTGACAAAATAAGTAGACTTTATTAAGGATGGGAATAAAAAAAATAATCAGGAGTCGATTATGCAGAAACTCAAAGAATCTTCTGTAGCTGTCCAGTCGAATAGACTTGTAGAGGCGAGCTATACATTAACTGTAGTAGAGCAAAAGATAATTTTGGCGATGGTTTCAATGATTCATCCAGATGACGCAGATTTTTTCAGTTACGAGATGAAACTGAAAGATTTAGCTGATTTTCTAAATATCAATGTTAAGTATGCTTATCATGAGATTGATAACATTACAAGATGTCTCAGAAAGAGAGAATTACATATTCCTGAAAAAAATGGCTGGATAAATACGGGGTGGGTTTCTTCGTGCCGTTACAATGGTGCAAAAGGAACAGTAAGTTTTAGGTTTGATCCTGAATTGAAACCTTATCTTGTACAATTGAAAAATGAATTTACAAAGTATCGTATTGCACTTGTTGTACAGTTCAAAAGTATCTATTCCATCAGAATTTATCAGCTTCTGAAGCAATATAAAGGAATCGGATATAGAAAATTCAGAGTTGACAAACTGAAAGAAATATTAGGAATAAAACAGAATGAGTACAGAGAGTTTAAGAGATTTCGCGGAAGGGTGTTAAATCAAGCAAAAAAAGAATTCGAGAAGAAAGATAAGAATGGGGATTTTAAATGTGACCTGACATTTGAACTGGAAACAATCAGGGAAGAGCGCAAAATTGCAAGGTTAAAATTTGTTATTCTTCCACAGAAGTGCAGGGAACCAGTTATTTCCCTTGATGAAGTTGCACAACGGAAGAAAAAAGAGCCGGAGTCAAAAGAACAACCGCAGACCGTCAAAGAACAGCTTGTTTATTACGGAATATCTGAAAAGCTGGCCGTTGTTTTTTTGAATCAGATGCAGGAGGCTGATATACTGGATATTTTGAAATATTATTCAGATCTGCTCAAGGCCGGGAAGGTGAAGAACACAGGCGGTGCGTATCTGGCGAAACTGCTCAGGGAAGGGGTTACGATAAAATCCAGCTATGACAAGGATAAAGAGGCCGAGGAGGAACTGCGGAAAAAACAAAGGGAGTTCGAGCGGAAGCAGAAAGAGCTTGAAGAACTGGCTCGAAAGAAGGCGGAAGCGGATCAGCGGAACAAGAAACTCCGATTGGAAGAACAATTTGACAGCCTGCCGGAAGCCGAACAGGAACAACTGTTGCTTGAATTTGAGAAAACCCTTGATAAACTGATGCTTGAGTTTTACCGAAAGGACGGGGTGCAGTCCGTAGTGGTTCGAGCCACCTTTTTCAGTTTTCTGGATGGGAAATTAAGCTGCTCCACTGATTCGCTGTAGAAGGCATTTCTTGTCAGAGACAGCATGCAGGATGGGCACGAAACAACAAGCAAAACAAGAGCAACATCCATTGCAGCGAGTTGATCGACAGGTGATGACCAGGCAAACGCCATCAACATCCGTGCCCAAACCAAGCCCCTCAATGTTTTGCACGCCCTACAGGGCTGCTGGCTATATTTTCTGTCATGTAGACGACGAGCGACTATTTTCCCGTTTTAATTGATTATCTTAACAAAATCAATCGAGTCTGACCCCTTTGATTCTGTAAACTCCCCTTCTCCGCTCATAAACTGAAGGCAATTAAGCCGAAATGATTCAGAAAAAACAAAAAAGGCTTCAGGGGTAATCCCTGAAGCCTTATGCAATGCGCCTCCGCCCTAAAGGACGAAGATAAAAACGAGAAGGATTATTTTTTCATACCAGAGGCCAGTTCCACGACCTTGGAGTTCTCCGTCAAAAAAACGGCCAAGTCCACATACAAATCATGAGCAAGTTTTTCATCTAAGGTTTTCTTACCTTCTTTTTCCGAATCATCCTCATCTTCTTCATCAGCAAGAACTCCGGCCTCTCTGGCCTCTTTCCTGGCCTGCTCAAGCTCTTTTCGTTCTTTGACAACCCCTGCTAAAAAGACGGGAACATCCGTTTCTTCTTTTCGTTTCTTAGCCTTAAGACTTTCTTCTTTGATCTTCTGAAAACGCTTACTCTTTGCTACATAGTCGCGACTTTGCTCCTGAACTTTTTTAAGATCAAAATGAGCCCCTTGCCAAAGTGGATGAGAAACGCCATCTACGCTGTCCCAAGGGAGGGAGTTATCCATGTACTGCTCACCGGTTTCCAGATAATCCAGCATACTGGGCAGGATCACGTCCGGCACAACCCCCTTATATTGGGTCGAGCTGCCATTCACGCGATAAAATTTTTGGATCGTGACTTTCAATGCGCCAAGATCCTCATATTTCTTTAAATGGAGCAGGGGAAGATTGCGATTCATATCCAGCAGGGCCTGAACAGTGCCCTTACCATGGGTATGGGCACCACCGATAACCAAGGCTCTGCTGTAGTCCTGCATAGCAGCGGCAAAGATCTCCGAGGCAGAGGCAGCAAACTGGTTAATCAGAACAATCATCGGCCCGTCATACACAACCTCCCGATCCCTATCCTCAAGAACGCGAATCACGCCCTGGGAATTTTTCACCTGAACCATGGGGCCATCAGATAAAAACAGACCGGATACATCAACAGCATCGCTCAGGGAGCCGCCACCGTTATTTCGTAAATCAAGGATAATCGCATATATACCTTCTTTTTTCAGCTTATTCAATTCGCTGCGGGTATCATCAGTAACATTACGCCCATCTCTGCCCAATCGTCCTGCTGAGAAATCACGGTAAAAACTGGGGATTTTTACATATCCGATCTTCCCCCCTTTTTCATCCTTGATTATAGTGGATTTAACATAGGTTTCTTCCAACTTGACCACATCTCGAACAATAGGAATCACCAAACGGGCACCGTCAACCCTGGTCACGGTCAGGCGAACCTCTGTCCCCTTAGGCCCGCGTATATAGGATACCGCTTCCCGGATACTCATAGAGGAAATATCCACAGGCTCCCCGTCCTTTTCAGAGACCGACATAATGACATCTTCAGCCTGGAGCTGCCCCTGAGCCTCAGCTGCACTACCAGGTATAACACGGACCACCTTGATATGGCCGTCATCCTCCCTCAGCAAAGCCCCAATCCCTTCCAGAGAACCGCTCATATGAATATCAAAATCTTCCTTTGAGGTCGGTGCCATATAGTTGGTATGCGGATCGAAAGAACGGGCAACCGCATCGAAATAGCGATTATAATGTTCTTGGCGGGTGACTTTTTCCAATCTTTCAAGATAGGCATCGGTTTTTTTCCGAACCTTCTTCATCGCCTCAGCCCAAAACTTTTGATTAATCTGCTCGCTTTCAGCATCCAGCAGCGGCTCGTCTTCTTTTTCGCGTTTTTTATTTTCCTTGTCCACTGCCTCAAGATAGCTGTCCAGCACTTCCATCTTTAATGAACGTCGCCAGCGGTCTTTCAGCTCTGCACGATCAGCAGGCGCAGCCAATTTATCAGGGTCAGTCTGAAGGTAATCCTTTTTATTGGGGGAAAATCCTTCATCCATGATTTCCTTGGTTAAACCGGCAACCTTTTCAACACTCTTGTTGAGCAGTTTCATCCCCACATCAGGCAACGATATGTGACCATTACTGATCTCGTCATCAATTCTATCGGCAAATTGATCCAGCTTGCTGACATCGGCAGCAAGCAGAAACTGCTTTTTGGGGTCCAGCTGGCGGAGATAGAGTTTATAGGCCTTTTTGGACATCTTTTCATCAAACGGCCTATGGCCAAAATGCTGTGATGAAAGTTGACTCCTCAACATCGCGGCTATAAGACGGTTACGACCGAGGTCGAATTCCACCGGCATGACCTTGCCGTACGCTGACGAGCCTGTCAGCAAAAAGGCAAGTAATAGACCGGAAACGAAACGATGGATATGCATAACCAACTCCCAATAAAGATACAGACAGAATTACCAGGTAAGGATACCTGTTGCTGAACAGCTCTGTCGAAAAAGCGAGAAAAAAGAAAACCCGCCCAAAGGACAGGATCGATCAAAGAGCTCCACGCAATAGCGCAATGCCCTTTTCGCTACATTACAAAAAGATGAATACTACAATGATGTAGAATACCACACTGTATTCTTTTTGCCAACCAACTGAAAAAAAACAATCAGACGGGCGGAATCAGGACGGGCTGACCACCTTGGCCGCATTATTCACTGTGCTCATAATCTCGTACATATCAGTAATTCTGCCGACCCTGAGCGCAGCTGCCAGCTCATAGAAATTCAGGCAAGTTCCGCAGGCAAGGACTTCCACGCCCTGCTCCTGGAGCTGTTCCAAGGCCTTTAGAGCGCCGGATTCTTCAGCCACCAACCGTACCCCCTCATTATACAGTAAAATCTTCTCAGGCAGAGGGGTGATTTTATGAATGGTCTGCACATAGGTCTGAAGCAAGGCCCAGCCTAAGTCATCGCTCCCCTGCCCCATTGAGGCTGAGGAGATGACATACACCAGTCCGTTACTTCCGGCTGATGCAGTTGAGGCGGCGGAGGCGCAGCTGTAGTTTTCCGGCCCGACCTGTTTTTGACAACAAACCCTGCCCGCCTTTACTGTGAGCGTCCAGCAACCGTTCTCCGGTTCCGAGCCGCTGACAGTACAGTTGCGATCCTGTGCAAAGCGGGTGATAGTATCTTTCGCCACCTCATTATCCACCACCACCGCAAGGAGACGATTACCCGCCTCCAAGGCGTCTTTGACGGCAATAACCGGCTGAGGGCAGCTCTGTCCTCGGCAATCCACGCGGGTCGTTTTCTTTTTCCAGAATATCCAGTTCATTAGCCCAGTTCCTGAGCAAAGAGCTTATTCGCCAGCTGCGGATTAGCCTTGCCCTTGGTCTTCTGCATCAGCTGGCCGACAAAGAAACCCATGACCTTGGTCTTGCCCTCCCGGAACTGCTGGGCCTGCTCTGGATTGGCTGCAATGATCTCGCGGACAATGGCGACGAGTTCGCCTCATCGCTCATTTGGACCAGCCCTTTTTCTTTGACGATCTTTTCCGGATCATCACCGGATGCCAACATATCCGCAAACACGGTTTTGGCAATCTTACCGGAGATGGTCTTCTTCTCCACCATCTGGAGCAGAGCCGCCAGTTGCTGTGCAGACACCGGACAGGCATTAATCTGCTCCGGGCTGTATTCTCGCAACAACTCGGTGGCGATGAAGTTACTCACCTTTTTCGGATTATCGTATGCCGCACAGACCTGCTCAAAGAAATCAGCCAGATCACGGGAGGAAGTCAGAATGGCCGCCACATCTTCGGGCAGACCCAGATCAGCCATAAAGCGCTGTTGCCGTTCTCCGGCCAGCTCCGGCAGTCCAGCCTGCACCCGCTCAATCCACTCTTCATCAATATGGATAGGTACCAGATCAGGATCCGGGAAATACCGATAATCATGAGCCTCTTCCTTGCCGCGCATAGCCTCGGTTCGGTTTGCGTCAGGATTCCAGAGCAGGGTGGCCTGGGTTACAGAGCCGCCGTCCAGCAGGACATCCCGTTGCCTGCGCTCCTCATATTCCAGGGCCAGCTGCACATTACGGAACGAGTTCATGTTCTTGAGCTCTGTACGGGTACCAAGTTCCTCCTGCCCCTTGGGGCGCAAAGAAATATTGGCATCGCAACGAAAACTCCCTTCCTGCATATTGCCGTCGCAGATATCCAGATAGCGGACAATGCCGTGCAGTTTCTTTAAATAGGCCACAGCCTCTTCGGGCGAGCGCAGGTCCGGCTCACTGACAATCTCCAGCAGCGGTGTACCGGTCCGGTTCAGATCAACATATGAGTTCGGCTCCAGATCATCATGAACCAGCTTGCCGGCATCCTCCTCCATATGGGCTCGGGTAATGCCGATGGTCTTTTTCTGGCCCGCCACCTCAATCTCCAACCGACCGTGTTCGGCAATGGGCAGCTCAAATTGAGAAATCTGGTAACCTTTCGGTAAATCAGGATAGAAATAGTTCTTCCGGGCAAAACGATTCTCCCGATTAATTGCCAAACCCGTGGCTAAGGCCAGCTTGATGCCGTTCTCCACCACCTGTCGATTCAGCACCGGTAGAGAACCCGGCATTCCCAAACAGACCGGGCAGGTATGCGTGTTGGGCGGTGCACCGAATGTGGTGGAACAGCCGCAGAATATCTTGCTCTTTGTCTTCATCTGGGCATGAATTTCCAGCCCGATCACGGTTTCAAATTCCATCTGCTTCTCTTCTGTCTGTTTTCGTTATATGCAAAAAAAAACTCGACCCAACCCATCTCCTCGTAGGGAGCACGGCACGCCGTGCCCCTACTACGGCGCTGTACCGAAAAGGAGATCTTATTTTTGAAGAATTCCTTACCGGGCAAGACGATCCGCGCCGCTATGAACCCATTCGCGGATTTTCACCAGCTCATCCGACCAGCCACTCGAAGCCCTGATATTGATAAAAAGACGGAACAGCTCATTGACCAGCTCAATCCCGTCTTCAAACAAGGAGATCCGTTCCAGTACCTGCCCCTCAAAACTTTCAGCGTCATCGCCGTCACCGTCCTCTGTCCCTGCGGTTTTGGGCAGCCGGACACTGCGAAATTCCATCGTAGCCGCAGTCAGGGTGATACTGAACTCATACTCATCGCTGCCTATTTTGATCCTGGCCTGTTCCG
>MTKO01000050.1 GCA_004028505.1 Candidatus Electrothrix aarhusensis | reverse complement strand
CACGCTGGAGAATATGCCGGAAATTTGGTTGTCATATCCGGCTACAAAACCGCCGTATGAGGAATAACTGTGATACTTTCCGATAACCAAATTATGACTTCCGGTTTTTATGTCGTCATTACTTTCGTTGTATCCAACGATGAGATTACCTAAACCGTTCACATTTCCGTTAGTGGCACCGGAGCCGCTTCGGATATGAAGATTTGCGCCAGTGATGTAGATGTTGTTTTCGTCGTCAACTGTCAGATAAGGGATAAGCGGGCTTTCGGCGGTATGCGGTCCGGTGACGTAGCCTGCTTCGCTCATGACTGAAAGGATTTCGGCATCGCTCCGACGAGGCTCAATAGCTTCAATATCCTCCTTAGCATCTGTCAAATCATTCTGAAGTGCTGTAATAAGAATTTGCTGTGCTGCAATAATATCCTTTTGCTCAGAGACAACCGTTTCAAGCGCGGCAAGCCGTCCTGCAATACCTTGATTTCCAGGACCTTTTATTTTTTTAGCGAATGCTGCTTCAGTGCAGACTATCGCCAACAGTACCGCAAGTATGAAAGAAGTTGCACGGATCCTGCGTCGGACAATAGATAATAGCATTTTTTCCTCCTGATTAAGGATTCATCTCACCAACAGACTGTTATTACTAATTGAGACTATAAACGGTTACGTTCAAAAAGAAAACGAAAATTTTCCGGCATCGTGTAGGAATAAGTAGGTAGTTACTTTGGTATCAATCAGATGGAAAATATCAACCCCCGTAGCCATGCGGGTTACAGGCCGGGGTCGCAGGTTCGAATCCCAGCAGCTAAAAACAAAAAGAGGGTCACCGGCATAAGCTGGCGACCCTCTTTTTTATTCACTTCCGAACGACGGCCCTTTGGGCGGTCAAAATGGACAAAATCCCCAAAAAGCGGGATTGGAGGGCCTTTAAAGGGGGTGTTTTGTGCGACTGGTGCGACTCAGTCCGTCTCATTCAGTCTCTTTCCGTCTGAAGTGGTCTCAGTCGGTCATTTTTCACGGCCTCTCACGCCGTCGTCCTCTGATGTTTACGGCCTTGGGTTGTTGGATTTTTATTTCGTAACTCTCGATTGTTTTCAACAGCGTTTAATCGAGCTAGAATACGAAAAAATGACTAGATAATTCTCCTGCACCGGCCTATCACGCCGGAAGTCCCCTTTTCTACCCAGCCATTCTCCGCGCCTGCAACACCCGAGGCTGTCCAGCCCAATCCGGCACAACCTTGACCTGTTCATATCCTCCCGCCTCCAAAAATACCTGCTCAACCTCTTGCCCGATATCCGATCCAATCTCCATGAACAGCCAACCTCCGGGCTGCAAGAGCGACTTGGCATCCTCACAAATTCGGGCAACGCAGTTCAGGCCGCTGTTACCGCCGGACAAGGCCAGGTGTGGCTCCCAGTCCCGTACTTCCGGTTCAAGCGTCGGTATATCACCTGCTTTGACATAAGGGGGGTTGGTGACGATGAGATCAAAAAGTGGGGTGCGAGAAAAAGCGGTGAGGAGATCAGCGCGGAGCAAGTGGACCTGCTCATTCAAATCATGATGAGAAATGTTTTTACGGGCCATTCCAAGGGCTTCCTGGGAAAAATCAGTGGCAATGACCTTGCTGCGGGGAAATTCTTTGGCCAAGATTGTGGCAATGATTCCGCTGCCGGTACAGAGATCGAGAACGCACTGCGGTTGCCCGCTTGCGTTGTGTTGCAGCGTGGAAAAACAATGATCAAGGAGAAATTCGGTTTCCGGGCGGGGGATCAGGACTGCCGTGCTGACAAAAAAATCCAGGGACCAGAACTCGCAGCTGCCCATAATATATTGTAAGGGTTCGCGTTGACATCTTCGCCGGAGCAGTTCCCCGAAATAGCGCTCTGTTGCTTCTTCCACCGGCTGATCATGAAGAAGAAAGAGTTTGCTTCGGGAAACGTCAAGGCAATGACGGAGGAGCAGTTCTGCCTCCAGGTGACTATCTTCAACCCCGGCCTGGGCAAGGGTTGCTGTTGCGGCGGTAAGGAATTGGTGGATCAGTATGGTGTTGTCCGACATGTTTGCAAGACCGAAGAAGGTGGGGCTATGCGCATGTAGGGGCACGGCGCGCCGCCCCTACCGGAAACGCAAATTTTTTGGGCACAGACACGTAGGCCTGCCCCTGCATGATCGCCTACGTCAATCCAGCTCTTTCAGGGCCTCGGTTTGATAATGGGTGATAATGGGCAGGATAATCTCATCAAGGGCACCGGAAATAATTTGATCCAGTTTATAGCAGGTCAGGTTGATCCGATGATCCGTCACCCGGCCTTGAGGAAAATTATAGGTCCTGATGCGCTCACTGCGATCCCCGCTACCTACCTGACCCTTACGATCTTTGGCAATCTTATCATGCCGCTCCTGCTCCAGTTTATCCAGCAGGCGAGCCCGCATGACCAGCATGGCTTTGGCCTTATTTTTATGCTGTGATTTTTCATCCTGACAGGTCACGACCAAGCCGGTGGGCAGATGGGTAATCCGCACTGCCGAGTCTGTGGTGTTGACCGACTGGCCGCCAGGGCCGGATGAGCGAAAAACATCGAACTTCAGTTCGTTGGGCGCAATTTGCAGGTCAACCTCTTCAGCTTCTGGGATGATCGCTACGGTTACTGCCGAGGTGTGGATACGGCCCTGAGTCTCGGTTTCCGGGACCCGCTGGACCCGGTGGACTCCTGACTCGTATTTGAGGCGAGAGTAGACCCTGTCTCCGGATATTAAGGCAATCAATTCCTTAAATCCGCCGATGCCGATGGGGTTGGAGCTCATGACCTCAATCTTCCACTTCTGTGTTTCCGCATATCTGGAAAACATGCGGTAGAGATCCGCAACAAAGAGGGCAGCCTCGTCGCCGCCGGTACCGGCCCGTATTTCTAAAAAGATGTTTTTTTCATCATTCGGGTCCGGGGGCAGGAGCAGCAGACGGATCTTTTTCTCCAGTTCTGCTTGCTGTTCGGTCAGCTCTTCAAGTTCCCCTTTTGCCAGTTCCGCTAATTCGGGATCATTATCCGAATCATGAATAAGTTCTCGGTTATCTGCTAAATCCTGCCCGACCTTCGTATAGGAGGTGTAGAGTTCACTCAGCTTAGACACCCGAGAGTGCTCGCGGACGGTTTCCTGGTATTTTGTCCGGTTGTTGAGCAGGTCCGGGTCAGAAAGCTGGCGCTCTAAAGCGGAGAGCTTTTCATGAATATCAACAAGATTTTCAAACATGGATGTATCCGGCAGGTGTCTTTATCCCGTGCTGTGGAATAAAAATCGGCTAATGGTAAGGAGTGACGAAGCTGTGGAAAAGAGCGGAAGAACAAAAAAACCGCATGGCAGAGAACTGCCACACGGTTTTGACAACAGGTCAGCTACGCGCTCTTTTGTGCGAGATGCTTGGCGTATTTTTTCTTGAATTTTTCAATACGACCAGCTGTATCAATCAGCTTCTGCTTGCCGGTGAAAAAAGGATGGCAGGCGGAGCATATTTCAACTTCAATGCTCTCGTTGACAGAACCCAGTTCTACCTCGTTACCGCAGGCGCATTTTGCCTTGATCTTATGATACTCAGGATGGATGTCCGGTTTCATTGTATTCTCGGCCTCCAGAGAATATATTCGCATAACAGCGAGTTATTAATTGCGAGTTATTTTGTACAGATTATATGAATTTTTCATTCTACCCGGTTTAGCGTTTTTAACAAAGGAAAAATTCCTTAAAAGGCTTTTTTGTGGGCAGGAAACGCGTTGTGGTCGAGCCAAGCAGGAATCAGCGGTTCATCGAAGCAAAAAAATCAGCATTGGTCTTGGTCTGCTCCATCTTGCCGAGAAGAAATTCCATCGCGTCAGCCGGATTCATGGACGAAAGCAGCTTGCGCAGTACCCACATGCGGCCCAATTCTTCCGATGACAAAAGCAGATCTTCTTTTCGGGTGCCGGATTTCTGAATGTTGATGGCCGGATAAATACGCCGGTCAGACATCTTGCGATCCAGAACAATTTCCATGTTGCCGGTCCCCTTGAATTCCTCGAAAATAACATCATCCATCCGGCTGCCGGTTTCGATCAGGGCGGTGGCAAGGATTGTTAAACTGCCGCCTTCCTCGATATTACGGCTGCGCCGAAGAAGCGTTTCGGACGATGCAGGGCATTGGCTTCAACACCACCAGAGAGGATTTTTCCAGATGCAGGCGTGACCGTATTATACGCACGGGCAAGTCGAGTGATGGAATCCAGCAGAATCACAACGTCTTTTTTATGCTCTACTAGCCGTCTTGCCTTTTCTATAACCATCTCGGCTACTTGGATGTGACGCTGGGGCGGTTCGTCAAAGGTGGAGCTGACCACCTCTGCATTCACGCTTCGCTTCATATCCGTGACTTCTTCCGGACGTTCGTCAATCAGAAGGACAATCGGAATGATCTCTTTGTGATTTTTGACAATGGCCTGGGCAATATGCTGCATGAGAACCGTTTTACCGGTACGGGGCGGGGCGACAATCAGACCGCGTTGCCCTTTGCCCAGCGGAGAGGCAATATTCATCACCCTCGTGGAAAAATTATCCGGCTCATCTTCAAGATTGATTCGCTCATCAGGATGCAGGGGCGTCAGGTTGACAAACAGGGTCTTGTTATTCGAAGCCTCGGGATCTTCGTAATTCACCCTGTCAACTTTCAGGAGAGCAAAGTATCGTTCATTTTCCTTGGGTGCTCTAACTTCCCCTTCAATGGTGTCACCTGTTCGCAGGTTGAGCCGTCGAATTTGGGAGGGAGAAACGTAGATGTCGTCAGGGCCGGGCAGGTAGTTATAGTCCGGTGCCCTGAGGAAGCCGAATCCATCCTGCAACACGTCAAGTACTCCGCTCCCGCGAAGCTTGCCGTCCTCGTCGGCCTGTGATTTGAGAATGGCGAAGATGAGCTCCTGTTTTCGCAGGGAGCTGTATCCTTCAATTTTTAAAGATGCTGCCAGGGCGACAAGTTCTTTGATGTTTTTATTTTTCAACTCAGTAGGATTCATCAGCGGATCCTTCCTCCTCGGGGTTCGGGGTAGTGTGTTAAGATGTATAAGGAATGTCCTGCGCTGAACAGAATATATTGCATTCAGCGATTATATCTGGTGACGGTGTGGATATTGGGCTGCACAATCTGTTTCTCGGAGAGTATCGACTTATCCGGGTAGGATATGTTTTTCCGCTGAGCAGAAAAACGATAACACTTGGAAACCACTGAGAGTAACTTTGTATCAACCGACTTATTTTTTTATAGAATATTTTTATAGAATGAAACAGGCTGGGTGAATCCGAAACATGGCTGTTGATAATCTCTCTGTAAAGCGGGAGATTGAGTCAAGAGGAAATGCTGCTGCCTATGTTGCTACGAATTGCTTATATAAAATAACAGGTGGGTACGCCGCCCTGATGATTTCTGTCGAAAATACGGATAAAAATACGAATATTGAGGAAAAGTAAGCTGGAAAAATATAAAAATATTTTTTATTACAGTATTGTTTTTCAGTAAGGTTGTCAATATTTTTTGTGCGAAATTTATGAAAAAATGCCAGATGCAATCATTTGTTGCGCCTGTGAGCACGTCTGCTCCCAAGGGCCGGAGTTATCAATCGCATGATCCGCAGATGCGGCCTTTTCACGGAGGCATTGCTGGGCTGCGACAGCTTTTCTTGCCTGCTCCTCACTTACCCTATCCCGTTGCATAATACGTTGTAAACGTACAGTCATATCTGCGTAGACAACAAGAATCATATCCACGCTCTCTTGCCAACCCGCCTCAAAAAGCAAGGGGATCTCAATCAAAATCGGGCCGGGGCTGTTACCAGTATCAAGGCCTTTAATAAGGCTGGCTATCTGCTGTTCCATTTCTTGACGGGCAAGGGGATGCAACACTGTATCAACCTGACTGCGTAATCCGGAATCGGCAAAAAGCTGTTGACGAAAAAACTGCCGGTCGAGTTCTCCTTTTCGGGTAAAGTATGCATCAGGCAGGAGAGCCCGCAGGGCCTGCCAACCGGCTTCCTGTGGCTGAAGGAGGTCTCGGCAAATTATATCAAGGTTCAGCAGCGGAAAGTTATATTTCTCAGAGAGAAAAGAACAAACTTTGCTTTTTCCTGATCCGATCCCGCCGGTGATCCCGATGACCTGTTGTTCGTTTTTACCCTTCTGTTTGCCGGTCGCAGACTCAGGTTGCATGGTCGGTATTGTCCGAATATTTCCGTAATTGCCTGAGCACCTGTTCTATGTCTGGCCATAACGGAGCTATGAACCGGCATTCTTTACCGGTTGTCGGATGGACAAAGGCAAGGTTGAGGCGTGCAGAAGCTGCCGTTCCGCTATTACTTCTGATTTTTTATCCAGCTTGCCGCCGTAAAGGGTATCACCTGCCACCGGGGCATTTAAAGAAGACATGTGGACTCTAATTTGATGGGTACGACCTGTCTCTATGCCTATCTCTGCAAAGCAGAAGCCGTTAGGAAAGGTTTCTAAATTTTCCCAGACAGTTGCTGCATAGCGCCCATCCGAGCGAATGGTCATCTTTTTGCGATGAACTGGATGTCTCCCGATGGGAGCAACAATACGTCCACTGCTCTCAGCAGGGGAGCGGAGGAGCAGGGCATGGTAGGTCTTGCGAACCTTGCGTTCCTTAAAGGCCGCCGATAACATGGCCTGGATCTTCTCTGTTCTGGCAACCAGCATAATCCCGGAGGTATCTTTGTCCAATCGGTGGACAATGCCTGGCCTGCCGCCTTCAAGATCTGCCATGTCGGCGTAGCGATGGAGCAAGCCGTTGACCAAGGTCTGGTCAGCATGTCCGGCCGCAGGGTGTACAACCAAACCCGGCGGTTTATTGATCACGACTAAGCTCGGGTCTTCATGCAGTACTTTAAATTCCACGGGCTGGGCTTGAGGCTCGTTATCCTTAATGAGCGGGGGGAGATCCACCTGAACCACATCACCAGAGTGTACACGGTATCCGGCTTTCACCGTTTTGTCGTTCACCAAGATGTGGGAAGAAAGTATGTGCTTTCCAAGGCGAGAACGAGACTGTCCGGGAAAATGGAGGGCCAGATAATGATCAAGGCGCATCCCGTTTTCCCGAGAGTGAATATGATGAAAAGAATGGGTGGGAGAGGAAGACAAAATGGTTCTACGAATCAAGGAATCATTCGAAAAATTTATCGATTTGTTTTTCTACTTTGTCCTCTTCAGTCTGCTTGGCAAGGGATATCTCTTTGACAAGAAGGTTCTTGGCTGTATCCATCATTTTGCGTTCGCCGTACGAAAGGTCCTTGTCCCCTTTAAGCAGAAGTAGATCGCGAAGCACCACGGCCACTTCAAAGACAGAACCGGTTTTTATTTTGTCCATGTAGTCGCGGTATCGTCTATTCCATGTTTGGGGACTGACTTTGATATCGCGATCCTTGAGGATATCAACGACTTTTTTTACTTCGTTTCTGGAAATAATAGGTCTGAGGCCGACGTTCTCGCTGGTTGCGGTCGGGATCATGATTGTCATGTCGTTGTCAAGAATCTTGAGCACATAAAATGATTGATCAATACCGCCGATAGCCTGCACTTTAATATTTTCAATTCGACCGACGCCATGCGAAGGGTACACTGCCATATCACCTGCCGCAAACATAATTTTCCCCTTGCCTTTACTCATAACAACTCCGGCTGACTGCAAATTGAATACATTCTGAAAATGATCGTAAGGAAATAAGCTTTGACTATAACATATTTTTCCTTGTTTAGCAAAGGAAGGAATCGCTGCCTGCATAATGTATTCCATTTCTTCAGTTGGGGGACAAGGATAATATGTACAGCAAGAGGCTTGTTGCTCAGCCCTCAGCGCTCGTTAATCACAGCGCCCATTAATCATATTCATGCACTTGTCCACGCCCTGTTGAAGGAATAAACTGATTGCCTCGTGCATCAGGGCAAGACGATTATTAAAGAGAGAGATCTCTTCATCAGTAAAATTGCCCAGTACATAACGGTCAACAGGAACACCACGCCCCTTTTCATCTCTTTCCGGGCGACCCAGGCCTATTTTGAGCCGGGAGAAAGTAGGGGAGCCGAGATGCTGGATCAGCGAACGAATCCCGTTATGTCCACCAGCACCACCTTTGGCTGCTACCTTGATTTTTCCCTGGGCAAGATCAAGATCGTCATGAATGACCAGGATCTTCTCAAGGGGAATGTTGTGGAAATGAACAAACCGGATCACGCTTTCCCCGGATTTATTCATAAAAGTTTGGGGCTTAAGAAGGATAACACGCTGTCCTTCTATCCGCTCGGAACAGAAGAGACCGTTCCATTTTTCGCTCTTGAGTGCGCAGTGCTGTTGATCGGCAAAATCATCTACAGCAAGAAATCCCGCGTTATGGCGAGTCAGCTCATATTTTGTTCCCGGATTACCTAAGCCGATGATCAGAGAGAGAGAATCAGCCATGACAGCTTACTCCTTTGGTTCTTTTATTATTGTTTCGAAGCTGGCAGGGCAGGGGGAAGGTGCAAGAA
>MTKO01000049.1 GCA_004028505.1 Candidatus Electrothrix aarhusensis | reverse complement strand
CCCAGTGCCAACCCGGCCCGAGCCTCTCTCAGCTCGGTTTGCAGCCCCCGGCAGATCAATTTTTCACTTTCCGGCCCTTCGCCGTATTCCAACAGCATATGCTTTTCAAAAGCGACCTGGATATCGCCCCGGCCAGGAAGCTCAACGCTCCCGCCCCGCTCTTCGCTTTTAAACCAAAGCCACGCCAGAAACTCCTGACCGATAAAACGTTTTTCTTCTATAAGATCAATTAAGTCCATAAAATCCTCAAAGTTGAGCGAGGTTGAACGGCAAAAAACGCCCGTTCCTCACGCCCCTTTTTTTCCTATCGGTTAAATGAGTAATGCCGGTTGCAAATCGTTAAGTCTCTCCGCAGTTTCAGGGTCTGTCAACTGAAGTGCATTATTCCAGGGGATTTGCATGATCAGAGAAAGCTCAAAGGTCTCCCTGAACAGATCTTCCAACAGAGCAAGCGCCTTGCGGCTGTTGGTGAAAAAAAGCAGGGTATTATCGGAGAGGTTCCAACAGAGGTCATAGACCGCCGGGATGGGCGGAGACTTGCGCACCATTTCTGCCCGAATTCGCTCTTTGATTTCAAGGCGAACATTACGGCTTAAACGCCGCACCCCTTGTTCCTGCTTGAGACGAGACTCTTCCTTGGCTGTGAATTTCCGCAGTACAGCCGGAGAGCACTTCCGCTCATCAACACGCATAGACAGGACCACATAATCTCCCGCAGCATAGGAGCTGAAAGCAAAGTCGCTGTCAAACATATCGACGACCGAGACCCAACCGATGGAATGCTCATCAATAGTGTCGTCAATATCCTGAAAAGAGTGTTCCGTCACCCGCTGGGCAACAAAATCCCAAAAGTTCTCTGGCACCTCGCCTTCCACCGTGAAACGGGTGAAGGAGGCACTTCCTGATAATAATCCCATACGTCGTCCTGGTAAAAAGAAAACAACCCTGCCTAGGCTGGTTGCAGAATTTTGGTGTGAAATATTGTCTAATATATTGTCTGTACAGCACGCTCCCCCTCTTTTCAGTCGGAAAACGTACGGAATGGAGCGAGCAAAAAAGAATTCAGACCTCACCGAAATCTTATAACAAAGATAGCTCGAAGCAACAAGCACTATAGAGCCAGAAACAGTACCTGAAGAAAAAAATAAACATGGTGTGTTTTTTTTAGTTGACACAGGCCAAGAGAAAATGGTATAAATGACTCGCTCTCAACGCACACAAGGGTCGTTAACTCAGCTGGTAGAGTATCTGCCTTTTAAGCAGAGAGTCGCGCGTTCGAGCCGCGCACGACCCACCACATATATGTCCCCATCGTCTAGTCTGGTCCAGGACACCGGCCTTTCACGCCGGCAACACCGGTTCAAATCCGGTTGGGGACGCCATACATATTAAGGCCTTAGTGATTTATCACTAAGGCCTTTTTTGGTTTTACAGGTCCGTGTCTCGGGACTCCTTTTCAAAAACCTCCTAGCTTTCTTCTCTGGACACCCACTCGGTCATTGATGACCAACGTCCTCCTGATAATTCTGCGAGTAACACAGATAACAGCGCAGCTTTAATTTATCCTGATCCAAAGAAGTAATGAGCTTTGTGGGGAGGAATTAATGATCCTATTCCTCATGCTGCAAGCATAAGAAAGTAATCAGGGAGAAAGTAGCGCTACTTGGTATCACGAGGTGAAAACAAAGGGAGCAGCGACGGCTGTCACAGGGTGGGCTTGCAGATTTAAATACCAAAATAACAATAGGAATAACAGGTTGGGTACTAGATAAATAATAGATACTAACATGAACCACCCCGTGGTATCAAAAAAGAGGTATACACGCAACGCTGAATAGTTTATCTTCTTGTGCAAGGAGGGAAACAATTCATGAGGTACAAGAGAAAATGAATTTCCGTACAGCAGTCAGTATCCTAATACTCAGCCCATTCTATTTCCGGCATACGCTTCCGCAACGTCTTGAGCTGGTCAAAAATTATTGTCGCGAAATGAACAGCTCATCCGTTTTCAAAAAATAAGGCACCTGCAAAATCGAGTATTGACATTAAGCAGTAAATCATTTTGGCCTAAACCGCAATATGGCATTAGATACAACTGAAGGCAATTAAAACAACTGAAAGTGCCATCATTATGACGTTGGTAATGACGAATCTGCGGGTGTCTTTAATTGCCTTCATTTTCTTTGATCACCAGAGGGCCACATCCTTTTGTAATGGCGACTAATCATCAAAAATCCCGCTCGGATCTCCCAAGGACCTTTTCAGACATTCCTCAAGCAGCTCTCTCCGAGTCAATTTTAGATCAACACAAGCTCGATCAATCAACGCTGCATACACAGGCTGAAAACGAATATGCTTTGAAACCAAGTTATCATTCTTATCATCTTCTTGCTGCCGACAAATTGAATCTTTCTCCATAGTAACCTCCTTGCTATTGTATAGGATAATACTTTGAAAACTACAATGCGTCGCCAAGCAACGCAAGAATAAAATCGCTCCGCATATATGCCTCCCCGGCCTGATCCTTCGCAAACTTCTCGCCACCTCCTCTCGCAAACATTGAAATGTTTCAACAAGACGGTTATCGTACATTGTGTCGCGAAAAGTACTCCGTATCACGCGCCCCGTAATCATAACCCTCTCTGAATCCAATGACCGACTTTCTCCGCATAACAGGGGTCAATAAGACCTTTCAACCCAGTAAAGAGATCCAAGTCCAAGCCCTTCATGATATACATCTGACCATTGAACGAGGCGACCTTGCTGTCCTGTCTGGGCCCTCGGGTAGCGGCAAGACAACCCTTCTCAATATCATCGGGGGACTTGATAGCCCGAGCAGCGGCGAGGTGCTCCTTGACGGGCAACAGATCACTGGTCTGTCCCAGGCCGATCTTTCGCAAGTACGGCGAGACCAGATTGGTTTTGTCTTCCAGGCCTACAATCTGATTCCAGTCCTGACTGCCCGAGAGAACATTGAATATGTGATGAAGCTCCAAGGACGCAAGCAGGCCGAGTGCGATCATCGCACTATGGAAGTTGCCGAAAAACTAGCCATTGATACCCTGCTGGACAAGCTGCCGTCCCAGATGAGTGGGGGCCAGCAACAACGGGTGGCTGTGGCTAGAGCTGTGGCCGCTACCCCGAAACTGGTCCTGGCCGACGAGCCCACTGCCAACCTAGATTCTGTCTCCGCAGCATCCCTGATGGAGATGATGCAGCGATTGAACGAAGACGAAGGGGTCACTATTATCTTTTCTTCCCATGACCCTCTGGTCATTGACAAGGCCCGGCACTCCGTGATCCTCCACGACGGCAAGGTGATTGCTAATGACCGGACTTCCTGAACTCTTGCTAGCCGGGTTGCTGGGCATCACCCCGGAACTGGCTCTGGAAAACACCAATATCGCCGGATACGACCGAACCCATCTGAGCACAGACTATAACCGCATCCGGGCAAACCTCTCTTTGAGCCACGAGCAATATAGCAACCTTGCTATTACCCTGATCGTTGATAATGAGACCAGCTATACGACCTCTCCAAATGAACTGAATAACGAGCTGGATAACGAAGTTTCCCTCTATCGGCCTATGGACAATACCAGGGCGAGCGGCATTTCTGGTCCATTGGCAAGCAACGTATCCCATTAGGCGTCGGACGTATTTGGAACCCTATAGACATATTCAACCCTGTTGATGCCCAGGCCATAGAAACCGGCGAGCGAACCGGCACCGATACAGTCCGTTATGAGTACGCCCTGAACGAGCTATCCAACCTGGATCTCACCGTTGCGGATGGCAAAGCGGCTATCCGCCTGAAAGGCTATCTGGAATATGCGGACATAGGACTTATTGCCCTTCGGGATAACAGCAATGAACGAAACCTGCTCTGGGGTACCGATACCTCGCTGGATATTATCGGCTGGGAATTGGAAGGACGCCTGCCCGGAACCCGTATTGAGTTACGCAGTGAGGGTGGACGGGTACATAACCGAGAGACAGGAGATGTCTTTACCGAGTATGTCCTCGGGGCGGAATACGGTTTTGCCAACACCGTAACCCTGCTTGGCGAGTATCGCTTTTCCGATCAGGACATGAACAACCAGTTTGCCATCCAATTAGGGGCTCAGCCTGCCATGCTCTGGGCCTGTCAGCTGCTCCTGCTGACTGATTTTGATGATAGCTCAGTCCTTATTGCGCCTTCGATGACCTACAGCCTGAGCGATGAAATGACCCTCAGCGCAGGGGGATTTATTGCCACCGGCAATGAGACCGAAGCGTTCCCTGAAATTGGCAACCGGTTCTTCCTGCGCTGGTTCGTTCATTTTTAATCATTACAATCAGTCGGATGAGTACTGTATAAGCGGAGCCCTTTTCCTTGATGAGGGATAAGCATAAAAAAAGCCGATCAACCTTGACTATGCCAAGGTTGATCGGCTTCTCAAACAATAAACGCGATCACAGGATATTACAAAGGCGCCTTATTGTTACTCCTCAGTTACTCCTCAATAAGAACTTCCTTGAGTGACTTACTCATCGTGAAATGCAGCGTTTTTCTTGCCGGAATATCCATCATTTTTCCGGTTTTCGGGTTCTTTGTCGTGCGTGGCTTACGCGTTCTCACTGAAAAACTGCCAAAGCCCCGAATTTCAACCCGTCTTCCTTCTGTGAGGGCTTGTGTTATATTTTCCAATATAATATCGACAGCCTGAGCTACATCCTGTTTATAGTAGCCGCCTAACTGCTCAGTAACCTCACTTACCAATTCACGCTTGAGCATCTTGTGTCCCTTTTAAATAAATCTGTAATTGATCATAATTCGTCATCTCACCGCTACAAGCGGTGTTCCTGTATGGTGCTCCTGTTATGCACCAACAGGAAAGGGTACGACTTCCTGTTCAATACAGCGACAAGAAGTCATACCCTTTAGGTTGGGCCGCTCACAAAGAAAGAGTTAGTTATCAGAAGATTCCTCTTCCTCTGCCTCTTTTTCTTCCTCTGCACCAGCGGCAGCCTTCAGCAAATCGCCAAAGGTAGAAGGCCCTGAGCTGGCTTTAGTTGCTGCCTGCTGTTGCTTCTGAGGAGCCTCTTGAGCACTGCTGTCCGTACTTTCTTCTCCCCCGTCCTCTTCCAAGGCCTTGAGAGAAAGACCGATTTTACGATCAGCAGCAGATACATTAATAACCGCTGTCTTCAACATATCCCCTACGTTGAACATGCCAACTGGAGTTTTGATCTTTTCACGGCTGATTTCAGAAACATGCACCAAGCCCTCAATACCCTCTTCAAGCTGAACAAAAACGCCAAAGTCTGTGATATTGGTGATCTTTCCTTCAACCAGACTCCCCGTGGGATAATTATTCACCGCTGCCTGCCAAGGATCCGGCTCCAACTGTTTAACACCGAGGGAAAAGCGCTCGTTCTCCTTGTCGATTTTCAACACAACAGCCTGAATAGACTCACCTTTTGCGTACTTCTCCGAAGGATGCTTAATCCGCTCGGTCCAAGAGAGATCAGAAACATGGATCAGACCGTCGATTCCCTCTTCGATACCGATAAACACACCGAAATCGGTAATGTTCTTGATTTTTCCTTCGATAACTGCTCCGATGGGGTAGCTTTCTTCCACTACATCCCAAGGGTTAGGCTGCAGCTGTTTCATACCGAGAGAGATACGCTTGGTCTCGGCTTCCACTTTCAGCACCTGTACATCAATCTCAGAGCCGACGCTGACAATCTTAGATGGGTGACGAGGTTTTTTGGACCAGCTCATCTCGGAAATATGAACAAGTCCCTCTACGCCTTCCTCCAGCTCAACAAAGGCACCATAGTCGGTGATAGACACAACCTTGCCGCTGACTCTTGCGCCCGTCGGATAGGTGTTCGGTACCATCTCCCACGGATCAGACTTGAGCTGCTTAACACCGAGGGAAACGCGATCAGAATCTTGGTCGTATTTGAGAACTTTAACCTCGATTTCCTCGCCCACAGTGTACAGCTTGGAGGGATGGGAAACCCGGCCCCAAGACAGATCAGTAATATGACAGAGTCCGTCCATACCGCCCAGATCGATAAACAGACCGTAGTCGGTAATATTGGTGATAGCGCCGCAAATGGTCTGGCCCTCTTCCAAGGTAGCTCGCATCTGTTCGCGCAGTTGCGAACGCTGGTCTTCCAGGATAGCCCGACGGGAAATAACCACGTTATTCCGCTTACGGTTGAATTTAAGAATCTTAAATTCAAAGCTTTCACCGATAAGTGCATCCAAGTCTTTGACCGGACGCAGGTCTATCTGAGAATACGGCAGGAACGCAGGAACACCGATATCAACAGACATGCCGCCCTTAACTCTGTTGTCGATCCGTCCTTCGATGGTGCCGTCTTCTTCTTGAATAGTGGCGATCCTTTCCCAGACTTTAATGGCAATGGCCTTCTCGCGGGAAAGCAGCAGACCTCCCTCTTCTTTCCTCTTTTCAATGAAGACTTCAAACTGATCGCCGATTTTAATCTCGCGATCAGGATCTTCCCTACGAAACTCTCCAATAGCGATATAGCTTTCCGCCTTATCACCGACATCAATGAGTACCGCATCGCTGTTCAGGTCAACGACTGTTCCGATCGCCACCTCCTGAACATTGATCACTGTGTTATTGTCTTCCTGCTCGAAGAGTTCAGCAAAGCTGATATCTTCCATGCCATTGTCTTCTGCCGCAACTGCGGGCTGAATTCCACTGTCAGTCATGGGTGTTTTTTCCCCTGTTCACCGGTCCATACCGGTCATCAGTATAAGCTCATTATTTCTTTTTTCCAGCGCCCCCCATGGGCGGGAATATGAACCCAAAAGTTTTACCAAAGATAGCCCTGAAAAACAACTGTTTCATACTGAAAGACTGACTTTTTTTTATCGCCTCATCCTTTCCTTGCTCAACCCCACCCTCCCTGCCTGAACAAAATCCCTCTAAATCTCTCCTAAAACACGACCATTATGTTTTTCCGTAATTACTTAATTCCTCAAGAAGAGGTCCGAAAAGCTGCTCGTAATACGGAATAGCCTTATGGAGAACCAACTGAAAATTCTTAAAGTCCTTATCGGAGACTACCAGATTGGCACTGTTGGCAAGGGCCTGAATGTCATAAAGAGTCGTAAACTGCGGCCCCATAAGAATATAAAAAATCATTCTCCTTCTCGACATATACATCTCACGCATATAATTATGAAAAATTGACTCATTCAAGGGCACCCCCTCAAAGTCGGCATGAAACACAATAGTAGCAAAACTAATAGAGGCAACCTGGTCAATGGCCTCCTGGGCTGAGGTCAGGGTAACCACCTGATAGCCGAGAGCCTCCATAGCCGCACCCAATTGATGCCTAATACCATCATCAGCATGCAGCACCAAAGCCGTAGGAACATCCCGTACATGCTGGTCCTCCATAATGCCGCCTTGCTTTTCGTCCAAAAAATCCAAGGGAGGAGGAGGAGGAGGCTTAACAGTATCATCCTCGGTATCTGCTGGCGCAGCAGCTTTCTTTTCAGCCGCCTTTTCAAGAATTTTCTCAGGAGTCTTTTTCGGAGCTGCTCCGGCTGCTCCTCCCACCTCTCCAGCAGCATCAAGCTGCATGGGTTTCTTGCAATGCGGACATTTCAAAGGCAGGCGCTTACCCGGCTTTAATGCCTTCAGAGCTTGTTCTATCTTTGCCGACTGGGCCGCATTAAATTTAAGCGCACCTTGGCAATGGGGACAATTACTGATCATTCTTTTCCTCCTTGCTTACACAACATATACAACATCGCCACACAACATTATAACGCATCATTCATTTCAGCGGCAGCCCCTTATCATCCTATGCATCCTCGGCATCCTCTTCTCCCCCCTGCATAGACAAACCGGAAATATCAGTGGTGCTCTCACCTCGGGACGCCTTAATATTATCCATGCCTCGCTTGATTACACTGCGGTTGGTACAATAGGTCATGGCTGCCTTTTCATCAATCAGCTTTCTGGTAAAAAGGTCCAATATATCCTGATCAAAGGTTTTCATGCTCTGGGTGGCACCTTCCTGGATAACATTATAAAAGGTCTTCTCCTCCGCAACATTCTCACCGTTTAACAAAATATCAGTGACCCGCAGGCTGCTGTGAAGAATCTCCTGGGAAGCGACTCGCCCTCCTCCAAGCTTGGGCAAGAGTCGCTGACTGACGACCCAGCGGATGGTGTCGGCCAAACGAACTCGAATCTGCTCCTGCTCATCATGCTCAAACATACCGATAATACGGTTCAGCGTCTGGCCTGCATCAATGGTATGCAGAGAAGAAAAAACCACATGGCCGGTTTCTGCTGCTGTCAGGGCAATCTCCAGGGTCTCCCGGTCACGAACCTCACCGACCAAAATAACCTTAGGTGCCTGACGCAAGGCCGCTCGCAGGCCGCTCGCAAAGGTGTCAAAGTCATCGCCCTGCTCCCGTTGATTAAAGGTGGCCTTTTTATGGGGATGGACATACTCAATCGGATCTTCCAAGGTAACAAGATCCACCTCTCTGGCTTCTATTTTGAACCAGATCAATAAGACCCGATCAGTGCA
>MTKO01000003.1 GCA_004028505.1 Candidatus Electrothrix aarhusensis | reverse complement strand
TCTATTATTTTAACAAACTGTCCCATTGTGTTTTTTTCTTCAAATTGCTCAATATTTTTAAACTTAAAATCTAAATGAGTTTGACCAGCTAACTTTTTATCTATTTCACATCTTAGAATATTACAAATCATATTGTGATTTTCCTTTGTAACTACATAGCCACTTTCAGTTTTACGGATTATTTCTGCCATTTCTCCCTCACGACAGATTGCTAAAAGTGGTACCTGACATCCTAGGTATTCAAGTAGCTTTGATGGTATCCATCCTGGTCTAGTTTGCTTCCCAAGCCCTGCACAAATTAAAAGTAAATCTGATGCAATTGACATTTCCAAGGCTTCTTCATGGGGAACTCGGTTAATAAATTTGACAACTGTCCATAAATCAAGATCCTTTATAACTTGCTCAACTACCTTAGTTCTTGCCCCAATCAATTGAACTGTTAAAGTTCTTTCATACTTCGTTCTTTCCCCGTTTTCCAGACCATCAAACCAAGTCCTTAGTGCTCGGAAAAAAGTAAAGGGATCTTTATTGGGATAAAAAATTCCTGTGTAACTTATTATAAATTTATCTCTTGTTTTCTTTGTTGTTCTCCGGGCTCTTTCATCACTGTAACAATTCGTTATTTTATAAAATTTATTGCGATCCAAGTATGAAAACTCATTTATTAAATTTAGATTATACCTATCAGTTGTAGAAATTATTGTATCAGCCGATTCTACCACCATTTTTTTTAATTTACGCTCCAACGAATTGTTTAAATAAATACTTCCGGTAATAGGATAGTGATCCCATGGATCTCTGAAGTCTGCAATCCAAGGAGTTTTTGTTAATTTTTTACATACAAATCCAGCAAGATGCAAGGAATGCTCTGGGGAAGTAGTTACAATTACTTTCTTTCCTCCCTCTTTTAAAAAGGGCAACGTTTTCTTTATCATAAAAGGGACTATAAAAATATCTAAATCTGGAATGGCAAACCTTGCCAGTTTCTCCTTTACAAATCCGATCAGTCTCTTTATAAATATTTGCTTTTTATCATGTGTTAATTCTTTTTTATTCTTTTGAAAAAAAGAATGAAAATCCTCTTTCATTCCTGGGTATAGTATATCTTTTCTTAAAATATAGTGAATTTCCACTCCAGACTCAAGTTCATTTAGGAGTTTAGTATTATGCGAAAAGTTTACGTCAGGAATTTTTGTGATTATAACTACTTTCCAGCCTTCTTGAGACATACGCTTGGCTAACCTGAAAGGTCTCAACGCACCAACATTACTGGCGGGCGGGAAAGATCCCGTTAAAATATATAACGTCTTCATATTATTTTATTATCCTTGATCGAAAAAGTGCTTTAAAAATGCTCTGACAACTCCGATATTGTTTTTTCTATTTTAATTTCCTCCAAGGTAGAAACGTTCTTTCGGTCGCTTAAAACAAACGTTTTCGGAATTTCTTCAAAGTTTGTCTTGATTAATTTGTTATTGAGATTGTTATATCGTTCAAAAACTTTTGTTATTGCTCCTGATGGATTATGACAGACATCGGCATAGTCAACTGTTATTTTTTTATTTTTTGAAATATTGCTAAAAAAGTCATCAAGATCTTTTTCCAGGTTCAAAATTTGAAGGCATGCTTGACGAACAGGGTCATGGGTTGATGCTATAATTTCATTATATGCTGATGTTCTTGAAGAAAACCATGTTTGCACATTGCCAGTATCTTCTCTTGCTTTCAGGATTGATTGGGCAACACTTTTGTAATCACGTTTTACTCTCACAAAAAAACATTTAGGAAAGGCCTCATTCATAACTCCAGAGACTGAATTGAATCCTTGCCACTTGCCAATAAAAGGTGCTGAAAAAATATTTTGCATTCCATAGATTGTGCTGCGTAGCTCGTCAAACATCTTTGTATTCAGGTTGTTTTTCTTCATAAATGTCTGATTTAAAGGAAACCAGCGCCCCCAAATAGATACGCCAACACTTGGCTCGTTCCATAAGCTTGTGTTTCCGTATCTACTTTGAAAAGTGGGTGGAGGATTTTGCCCACCTATTATTTTAGTCACCCTTGAGACTGTCACTGGACTAAGGTGCATAGTTGTTGCTAAATTTGAAAAATAGCAGCACTCACTAGAATTTACTAGTAATTGATAGACAAGAGTTGATCCTGCCCTTGGTAATCCAAGCACAAAAATGGGATAATACTCACTATATCTGTTTTTCGAAGAACAGAGTTGCTTGTTCTCGAACGGCAGACAGAAGTATTGCATCTTTTTAAGTATCATACCAATTCTATATGGAATTCTGTATCTTAGCATGGTATTTTATGTTTCTTTGGGTGACTGCTGGATCACAACGAGCAAAGCCAAATAGTTATAAATCGAACGGCATAAGTCGTAAATCCTATCCAAGATCTCTTTTCTGATTATCAATCAGCAAACTATCTTCTATATTATTTTTTCAATTATAACATACAGATAGTGCTATCAAGTGCACGATAAACGTTTTTTTATGTAATCAAAGCATTGCAAAATAAACCGTTTAATAATATCCACTTGAGTATAAAATGAAAAAAGAGGGTCATCAAGCCTGATTGGATCAAGGATTTTCTTCTTGCCGGGTACAAATAATTGCAGATAAGAGCTCAGAAAGGGAAACGGAGCAATATTTCCTTTCAGAATATGGAGTATTCCCATATTCAAATCACCAGGATAGTGAAAAGTTTCAAGATAGATACTTTTGGGAAATGTTGTGGGTGGTGAGTAAGGGATACCGACGAGATCAGCATAATAGTAATAAGCTAGGTCGAATCCAGCTGTGCTTGGGTAATAGGAATAACCGGGCAACCGAGGGTTTACCTCGGTGAGCATAAATGTATTCCTATCTGGCACATAAAAATATTCAACATGAGCCCATCCTTTCCATTTCATTTTGGAGAGGATTTTTTTTGTTTTTTCGACAAGCTCAGGGCATGCGACATGATGACCGGCAAAAAGCCGACTAGAATATGTTCCGTCATTATTTAGAGAGCAACGTATGCGCTGGATGGTGAAAAAACCTGCTGCCCTGCTCTTTTGGTCATAGACTGTTTCGCAGCTCCAATTATCCGTCATAGGATACTGATGCCACTCCTGAAGAATAATTTTTGATCGTCGAGAGCTGTAGGCTTGATGGTTAACGGTTTTATTTATTTTTTCCCAACAGGCGGAGATCTCTTCTTTGTGGCTAAATTTGTGATACATGCCCCCAGCCAAGGTCGTCCCTTTGAGAATAACCGGTTTCTCAAATTCATCCCAAGCTGTATAGATATCATTAATATTTTCCACAAGCACAGTTTTTGCCATTGGTATACCAAGTGATACTGACAGCTTGTAACATTCCCATTTATCAAATGTCTCCTCAAGAGAGACAGCATCAGAGATATTGACCAGATAGCCTGCATCTTTCAACTGTTGCTGATATTTTGAAATGGTAACGGCACAAGGGTCATTAGAATAAATCAAAACCCCTCTGTGCGGTAGACGTAATAAAAAATCAATAAATTTTTCTTCCCCATCGTCAAGACTGGGAGATATAATTTTTGTGGTAACGTATTTAGAGTGAAAGGCGGGACAATCTCCTTTACTGCTCAGTGCGATTATGGGAATGTCTTTGCGACCAAAAGTCTGGATAACACCTGATTGAGAACGAAAATCACTATCAAGAATAACCACAGGTACATCATGTGCTTTCGCCATAATAACAAACAGTTGTGTAGGTATTTACAAAAAGATGTCTTATTCAAAATTCAGGATAAAATATGCTCGATGACATTTTTCAGCACTGCAACGTTCTTATTTTACACGATATAAAGTTTTTATCAACGGAAAACACACTGGTGTTTTAGAGATAATACGTTAGTTTTGATACATATTAATTATTTTTGGCGCAAGCATCTCAATAGTATATTTCACCACCAACTTAGGCCTTTTGTTTGCATCGGTCGCTTCACTGGACGCAAAAAACCTATGGCTGTCTGAACTTGCAACAGCGTCAGAGTTCAGCAATAGCCCGTAATTCAATTTGGAATCATCAAGCCAATCAGTCACCATATCAGTCACATCCCAGCTCTTATAACCAACTGATAAATCTATACTGCTCTCTACTGCCTTCGGACTAATATCAGCCTGAGCCAATGGAATATCATTGTAGCAGTTTGTATTTGCTGTCCAACTATTCGTGCCGTCATAAGTAAAGCCTGTAGCTTTCAACAAGACTGGATTATGCTGTATCATTTTATGCACTGAAATATTATATTCACTATCTCCGCCAGCCTCACTGGCATAGAGCTGCAAACTGGCACTTTGCACCCGTGCTCCCTTGGGAAGCTGAGCCAAATCAATCTTCATAACAATGGCATTGGCAACCTTATTTTTAGGCCAGGTGTACGTATTGAGTTGTTGACTTGTGATGTTATTTTTATCGTTCAGGTTTATATAGGTATCCTGAATGGTTCCATCGTAATTAGCTTCAGGAACTGAGCCAAAAATCGCAGTCATCGGCCCACTATCTACAATAATTGAGTTATCACTCTCGAACGCACCATTATACGCTCTACAAACAAAATAATAGGTCTCACCACAATCAAGTCCAGGTACGTCTCCTACTATACGACCCTCAACAAGTGAAAAATCAGTGATCGTCACGAAAAGAGGTTCAGGTCTTAATGGATCCTTGAGATCAGGCTTTAAATCATTTTCCACTAGGCTGTAATAAATTCTATACTCTGTGACCTTATCGTCCTCAGAGTTAGGGCTCCATGAAAACTTTTCCGTACAGTCCGCAGCAAAAGAAACTGCTGTAAAAAAAAAGATCCCCAAAAGGGTAACCAAGTTAAAAATTTTCATACACACCTCAAATATAATTGTAAATTTGTCCTTTTATAAGCAACAAAATCATCTCTAAGCACTCACCCTGCACCGGGCTTAGACTACTCTAAACGCATTTCAGAGAGTCTGATTTAACTTTTCGCCGCCGAAAATGCCTCACCCTACATCATCAGTATGCCCTCACAAGGCCTATAACGGAGCACAATACGCCCATAACAGGATAAGGACCCCTTTTTCGCAGAAGCCCTAGACCGCCTTGGCAGACACACCCACAACACACGTTTGTACGTCGTCGAGAAACGCTGTTACGCCTGAGCACGCTGCATTGCAGGGTTACCAGAAGAGGAAGTAACCTACTGACTCCGTTGTATGGCGGGTATCACTATCTGCTGACGTCTCCTCCTCAATCTTAACTTGAATATCGCTAGTACTCTTGTTTCTATAACGAATTGCGGCAGTATCTGCCTCGTTCTGAGATTGCATCGTGCCTAAAAATATGGGTAAATCCGGCAATAATTCATCATAAGGAATAGTGTACCACTTATTCTTTACCGCGCGGGCGGTTCTGTCTACAATTGCATTAAAATTACCGAAAGTTACCCTAGAGGCCTCCCAAGCGACATAATTGACTGTTTCATTGCTGTGTCCATTACTGAAGGACTCCTGCTCTTGAATTTTATGTTCAAAGCTTTTGAGACTGATATTTTTTATTCGGCCGGTTACTGCGTCTTCCTCATTAAAACTGGCAATTGAGGTCATGATAACCGGTTCTGTTGCAAAAGCTGTGGCAAATGAAACAGAATGAAAATTATTATCCTGTGAATCAAAATTTCCAGCTTCCACCCGTGTACCGTCTTTAAGAGTAAAACTCCCCTGTTCAAGGATCAGATAAGCTACGGTTTCATTGGAATGCTTGCCATTAAGGTAGTCCCATTCTTGAAGACGAATCTCAAAGCCGGTTTTGTCGATATTTCTTAGACGGATAACACACGGTTGACCACCATTGCTGCTTGGCGGTCCTGTTACAACAATTGGATTGACGAAATTCTCCGTAATTTTAACTCGTACCCAATTATTGTCTATTTCCACTTCACCTACTTCGAAGCTGAAGATAGGGAGAACCTTTATTGTTGTTGAGGTGCTGTCCACAGCTCCCACACTATCAGTTACCGTGAGTGTAGCAGTAACTGATCCCGGCATATTGTATGTATGATTGACAATCTCACCTTGGTCAAAGGCACCATCACCAAAATTCCAACTGTAGGCGAGGGAGCCATTTTCCGGGTCTGTGGATGCGTTACCGTCAAAGGTGACTGTAAGCGGCAGACTCCCTTGAGTTGTCGAGGTGGTAATTTTTGCTGTTGGAGCCTGATTTTCAGGTTGCGGTCCTGTAACAATAATTGATGTTGACACGGTGTCTATTGCGCCTTGGTTATCAGTTACTTTAAGACTTGCGTTGTAGGTTCCTTCGGCAGTGTATTGATGGGTTGTCGTACTTCCTGAGGCAGTTGGGCTGCCATCTCCAAAGTTCCAAAGATAAGCAATTATTGAGCCTTCCGGGTCGTGTGAGCCTGATCCGGCAAAGGAAACGTTGAGCGGAACGTTGCCCGCTGTTGCAGATGACTCTATCACTGCGGTAGGAGGGGTATTTTTAGCTGGATCTTCAGCGACGGTTACAATAACACTCTTTGTATGAATATTACCCTGACTATCTGTTATCGTTAACGTACTGGTATATATTCCAGCTGTTAAGTATATATGTTCTGTCTGGCTACCGCTTGACACATCACCATCTCCAAATTCCCATGTGTATGAAACCGCACCGGATGAGGAGCTGCCGTCATAGGACACTGTAAATGGCGCAGTTCCTGAAAGCGATATCGGATCTGTTACGAAAGACGCCGTAAGCGCAGAACCTGATGACTCGTTTACGTTTACGATAACACTTTTTGTATTAATGTTATTCTGTCTGTCTGTTACTGTTAACGTGCTGGTATACGTCCCCACTGCCGTAAATATATGTTCTGCCCGGCTCTCGTTTGACATATCACCATCCCCAAACTCCCATGCGTATGAAACCGCACCGGATGAGGAACTACCGTCATAGGACACTGTAAATGGCGCGGGCCCTGAAAGCGATGTCGGCTTGGTAGCAAAAGACGCCGTAAGTTCAGAGCTTGATGACTCGCTTAAGGTAAAGGAAAACGGCTCTGAATGTGGCTTTCGTTGCCATCATCGCAATAGGCAGTAAGTGTAAAATTGTAGGTTCCCGGCTGAGATACGAAACTGCAATCCATTGATCTATCATCAGGCGTTTCGCTCGTGCAAACTTTTACATCTTCTTGATAGAGGGAATAACCGGAAAGAAGACAGTCATCCGTTATCTGAGGATCATAAGCCCATTCTACATGGATGTTAACTATTTCTGTTACAGATGTTGTGGTCGTGATGGTAATATCTTTCTGGCTTGTGCTTCCATTGCTGCTCTTGACGGTCAGGACAGCCGAAAAAGATCCGGTAGTAGTATAGGTATGAGTTACTTGAGCACCATCCTCTGAACTCCCGTCTCCGAAGTCCCAAGAATAGGAGCTAATATCTCCTGTTGAACCTGTCGCGTCAAAAGAAACAGTGAAAGGCATCTCTCCTGATAATAAAACAGGTGTGGTGGCGATAACTGCAACTGGTGCCTGACCGACATTTACGGTAACATCTTTCTGGCTTATGCTTTTATTGCTGCTCGTGACGGTCAGAACAGCTGAAAAAGATCCGGTCGTAGTATAGGTATGACTTGTTTGAGCTCCATCCCCAGAACTTCCGTCTCCGAAGTCCCAAGAATAGGAGCTGATATCTCCTGTTGAGCCTGTCGCATCAAAAGAAACAGTGAAAGGCGCATTTCCTGATAATGAAACAGGCGTAGTCGCGATAACGGCAACTGGTGCCAAGCTGGCATTTACGGTAACATTTTTCTGATTTATGCTTCCATTGCTGCTTTTGACGGTCAGGATAGCTGAAAAAGATCCTGCTGTGGTATAGGTATGACTTGTTTGAGCACCACCTCCAGAACTTCCGTCTCCAAAGTCCCAAGAATAGGAGCTAATATCTCCTGTTGAACCTGTCGCGTCAAAAGAAACAGTAAAAGGCGTCTCTCCTGATAATGAAACAGGCGTGGTGGCAATAACTGCAACTGGTGCCTGACCGACATTTACGGTAACATTTTTCTGGCTTATGCTTTTATTGCTGCTCGTGACGGTCAGAACAGCTGAAAAAGATCCGGTCGTAGTATAGGTATGACTTGTTTGAGCTCCATCCCCAGAACTTCCGTCTCCGAAATTCCAATTATAGGAGCTAATATCTCCTGTTGAGCCTGTCGCGTCAAAGGCTACAGTAAATGGTGCAATTCCTAAAAGAGATGTCGGGTCAGTTATAAAAGATGCCGTAATTTCAGAACCTGATGACTCGTTTACATTTACGATAACACTCTTTGTATTAATATTACCCTGTCTGTCTGTTACTGTTAACGTGCTGGTATACGTTCCTACTACTGCAAATATATGCTTTGTCCGGCTCTCGTTTGACATATCACCATCTCCAAACTCCCATCTGTATGAAGCTGCACCGGATGAGGAACTACCGTCATAGGACACTGTAAATGGCGCGATACCTGAAAGCGATGCCGGGGCAGTTGTAAAAGATGCCGCAAGTTTAGAAGTTGAAGAAGTGCTTAAGGTAAAGACAAACGGCTCTGAATGTGGGCTTTCGCTGCCATCATCGCAAAATGACGTAAGTGTGAATTCAAAGGTTCCTTCTTCGGATTCAAACGTACAGTCCATAGAATTGGAGGTTGGAGTATTGTTGGCGCAGATCTCTGCTCCTTCTTTGTAAAGACGGTAACCGGCAAGGATTTTTCCTTCAGGTTGATAATCATAAGTCCACTCTATGTGAACAGAATGATTTTCGGCAAAAGAATATCCTGCAGTTAAAAAAACGAGAGAGATCAGGATGAATATATTTTTT
>MTKO01000002.1 GCA_004028505.1 Candidatus Electrothrix aarhusensis | reverse complement strand
GGATTCCTCGGCGGTCAGCTCCGAGACCAGCAGGGAATACCCGACCACTTTTTTCGCATGAATCGAAAAGGTCCGCCGTTTCCCGATGGTCATCCTGCCCTGACAGCCTTGCACATCCAGCTGCCGCCGAATTTCAGCTTCAAAGCGTTCCTGATCCAAACCGTTCTTGGTGCTAACAAGATGGGCATACAGGGCGGTCGCCGGAACCAGCCCCTGCGAACTCGGCACCCCGACCCGGATTTTGTGTCCGTCAAGATCAAGGGTTTTACCGGCCAGATTAATATACAGGGCCGCTTTATCGGAAGGCAGACGGAAAATTACGCGGGAACCCGGCAGGAGCTGAAGCAGGCCGTCGCCGATGTACCGGCCTCGAATCAAGGCCAGCCGCACATCCTGCGCCTGATGAAATTCCGGCAGGCATCGACTGACTGCGGAAAATAGGGTGTAGCCGTGATCCACCGGGATCGTTTGACCCGAGAGATGAAATTGCAGATCGATTATCATATTCATTTTTCTGTGCCGCTTGAAGTATAGGCTTGAAGTATAGGCTTGGAGTATAGAAAATGTTGGAAAGCGCAGGCAGTAGGAACGTCCCCTTGAGAGGGTGGCTAGATGCCAACAGCCTAAACGGACTATACAACTTTTACAAGGATGTGCAACGCACTCGTTTTTTGGTTATAGCACTCCCTGAAAAAATCCTTTGCCCTGCAAGAAAAAAACAGCGCTTCTCTTTTTGCGTATCATGAAATCAAAATCGACCGCTAAAAACATTGACAGGTCACGAGGAACTCATCATACTTCCGAGAAAGAAAGATCTTGCGGATAATTCGACAATCCCGCTCTGTTCCCCATTCGGGCCCATCCTGGACTTCCGGTTCAATCTTCCAGGAGAAACTGAGAAAAGGCACCAAAACATGATTAAACACCAAAATGTCAACAAGATAATACTCCTGATCATGGTGGCGGCAATATCTGCCCTGTTTCTGACTATGATACGGCAGTTTCTCATGGCTATCTTCATGGCAGGGCTGTTTTCCGCCATGAGCACTCCTGTTCACAGATGGCTGACACCACGCCTGAATAATCGGGAAAATCTGGCCTCCACGCTTATTATAATCGCTATTGTCTGCCTGATCCTGATCCCCCTAGCCCTCCTCATCAGCGTGGTAATCGGCCAAGCCGTTCATGTGGGACAATCGGTGAGTCCGTGGATAGACTCCTTTGTGGAAGAACCCGGCATTCTTTCGGAACACATCAGTAAAATACCGCATTACGAAACCCTCCTGCCCTACCGAGACATGATCCTGGAAAAGGCAGGCGAGATTGTCGCCATCATCTCCAATCTGCTGATATCCTCTCTTACTTCTCTGAGTAAAATAACGATCAACGCCCTGTTTAATATAGTCATCATGCTCTATGTGATGTTTTACTTCCTGAGCATGGGAGATGTGCTGCTGAGAAAAATCTTATATTACCTGCCCATGGTCCATGAGGATGAAGAGCGCCTCCTTTTGCGTTTCACTTCCGTGGCCGGAGCAACCATGAAATCAACCTTCATCATTGGTATATTACAGGGCGGGTTGTGCGGCTTTGCCTTTTTTCTGGCAGGAATACAAGGGGCTGTTTTTTGGGGAACTGTCATGGCCGTGCTCTCCATTATTCCAGCGGTAGGGACAGCTATCATTTGGCTGCCAGCCCTGGCTATCCTTGCCATAGGAGGTGATTTTTCCGGGGTGATTCTTCTCGCTGTCATTTGCGGTGCAGTGGCAGGCAATCTGGATAACCTGCTCCGTCCCAGATTAGTCGGCAAAGATACAGAGATGCATGATCTCTTTGTTCTCTTCGGCACCCTTGGCGGCATTTCCCTGTTCGGTGTGCTCGGTATTATTATCGGGCCGATTATTTCTGCTCTTTTTATAACGATTTGGGAAATCTATGGAGACGCTTTTCATGAATATCTCCCAGAAGTCGGTCCTCTGCATACAGTGCAGGAGGCGAAGGTGCAGGAAGAAAAACAGGAGGAGGAACAGGGCAATGAAAAACTTTTGCCTGAAGAATAAAAAAACTTCTTTGAGTTTACTAGTCGATACATGTTAAGATAGCTTTGCGGTGAGCTGTATCATACAAGGGCTGTGCTCTACAAGTATGTACCCGCCCCGAAGAGCGAAATATCAAATTAAAGCGACCCAGCAAGCACACCAAAACAGAACTGAGGAGAGATCAGCCTCTATTTTTGCAAGACAAATCTCAGATTGAGTGCGTCAGGGATCGGAAAATGAAACAGGAAGAGTATAATGGATCAAAATAGTCACCCCAATGAACGAGAAGAAATGGCGGATAAAGCAGTGCAACTTTTTGCAGACGGTTTTCATTGCAGTCAGGCTGTCCTCTGCGCCTGCGCAGAACTTTTCAGAGACGAACCGCCATCACCGGAAGTTGTTGCGGCTATGGCACCCTTTGCGGGCGGCATGGGAAGCAGCGGCCAAGTATGCGGAGCCCTTTCTGGCGCATTGGCAACTATCGGTTTTACCCTGGGTAAGACAACTGCTCAGCAAGAAAATCACAAAAAGATGTGTAGCGTCAGCTATGCAATGATCCAAAAATTCACTGAAATTACAGAGCAACACGGTAGTATCCAATGTGCAGATATAGCCCAAGTGGACTGGAAGGATCAAGAGGCTGTACAAAATTTCCGAAAAAACCCGGACAGTACTCGAAAAAATTGTGTCAGGGTTGTTCGGGAAACCAGTAACACCCTGTATGATCTGATCACGGATAAGCTTCAGGCGAGCTCGTAAATTCCATCTGATTGGTTGGATCGTGTAATTCATGCTTATTCCGCTGGATCTTCAAATGCGGATTTGGTGCGCTCCCTCAACAGGACAGCGCTGGTCAAAAATGCGGTTAGTTTAGGTTAGGGAGAAATTATGAACACAGGAAAGGGCAGAAGACAAAAGAGGAGTCGTTCGCTATGGTATGCAGGGCTGATCAGTTTAATAATGCTGGGAGCGTTGAGTGCCTGTGGTCCCATGTATAAGACAGAATACATGCTGGAGCCCCCGGCAACACAGCAGGGACAGGTCTGTGTTATGCAATGTGAGCAGAACAGAACCCAGTGCAAAAACAACATCAAGTCCGCCTTGAAAGACTGTCAACATCGCAATGAAATCGCGAGTATTAAGCTGGAAACCTGCATTAAAGCTGGTGAGATGACCTGTTATGACACTCGCACGCCCTGCCCGCCTCCCAACTTCGAACAATGCAATAAGGAGCACCGCTATTGCTACCAATCCTGTGGCGGTAAGGTGGTCCCGCAAGTAACCTGCGTTGATTCCTGGGGCTGGGGCCTAGGCTGCAACTGACAGCCTCAGAGGAATTGCACACATTTCACAAAAAAAGAGGGGATAAAATGCCCCTCTCACCTCTAACTCACCTCTAAAACACCCCTTATATGTTGCAAAAAATTGACCATATAGGTATAGCTGTACATTCCATAGCCCAAGCCCGTATCTTTTATGAACAGACCTTGGGTCTGCATTGCGAACGAATCGAGGAAGTCCCATCGCAACAGGTACGCACCGCTTTCTTCTCTCTCGGTGAAACCAAAATTGAACTGCTTGAGCCCATGAGCGAGGACGGTCCTATAACAAAATTTTTACAACGGCAGGGTGAAGGGGTGCATCATATCGCCTATCGTAGTAATAATACAGCTGCCCAGCTCGAAAAAGCAAAAAAAGCCGGCTGCCGATTAATAAACACGACACCGATTACCGGTGCAGGCGGCAAGCAGATAGGTTTTCTCCACCCCAAATCTACCCACGGGGTGCTCACAGAAATATGTTCAACACAGCACCCCCCAGAGTGATCGGGCCTTCGGCTCCTTCACCGGAAAATTAACCGGGAAACATACTCCTCTTATCCTTCTTTTTATTCTTCAAAATATTTTTCAAAGTCATGCAGGACATTATTGATCGACTTGATGCAAAACGTGAAGCAGCCCGTCTGGGTGGTGGCCAGCAACGGATTGACAAGCAACATGCCCAGGGAAAGCTTACCGCACGGGAACGCATTGAACTTTTCCTCGATGCAGGCAGCTTTGAAGAATGGGATATGTTTGTTGAACATCGATGTACAGATTTCGGCATGGCTGATCAACGAATTCCTGGGGACAGTGTCGTCACCGGGTACGGCACGGTATGCGGCCGCCTAGTCTTTGTCTACAGCCAGGACTTCACCGTGTTCGGCGGCTCGCTCTCCGCAGCTCATGCTGAAAAAATCTGCAAGATTATGGATCATGCCATCAAGGTCGGCGCTCCGGTCATCGGCCTGAATGATTCAGGAGGAGCACGTATCCAAGAAGGGGTCGAGGCCCTTGCCGGTTATGCAGATGTATTTCAGCGCAATGTCTTAGCCTCCGGGGTGATCCCTCAGCTCTCTATGATCATGGGCCCCTGTGCTGGCGGCGCAGTGTACTCTCCGGCAATGACCGATTTCATCTTTATGGTCAAAAACACCTCGTATATGTTTGTCACCGGGCCGGAGGTGGTCAAGACCGTTACCCATGAAGTCGTGACAGCAGAGGAACTGGGCGGGGCCGCCACCCATACCGCCCGTTCCGGGGTAGCGGATCTGGCCTTTGAAAACGGTGTTGAGGCCCTGCTTATGTTGCGAAGATTCCTCAACTTCCTCCCGTCCAATAATCGGGAAGCCCCACCGGTCTGGCCGTGCAATGACACACCGGAACGGACTGAAATTTCTCTGGACAGCCTGATCCCGGATGACCCCAACAAGCCCTATGATATGAAAGAGCTCATCACCAAGGTGGTTGATGAGCAGGACTTTTTTGAAGTACAGCCTGATTTTGCCGCCAACATTATTATCGGTATGGCCCGGATGCAGGGTTCTACAGTGGGCATAGTGGCGAATCAACCTATGGTGTTGGCAGGTTGTTTGGATATCTCCTCATCACGTAAGGCGGCCCGCTTTGTCCGCTTCTGCGATGCCTTTAATATTCCGATCATCACCTTTGTTGATGTCCCTGGTTTTTTGCCTGGAACATCTCAGGAATACGGAGGAATCATTAAGCACGGTGCCAAGCTCCTCTACGCCTATGCCGAAGCGACTGTGCCCAAGGTCACGGTGATTACCCGCAAGGCCTATGGCGGAGCCTATGACGTGATGAGTTCCAAACATCTGCGAGGAGATGTCAACTTTGCTTGGCCCAGCGCAGAAATCGCGGTGATGGGCCCCAAAGGGGCGGTTGAGATTATCTTCCGGGCGGACAGTGAAAACAGCGAGATGGTTAAAGAGCGCACTGCCGAATACACGACCCGTTTTGCCAACCCCTTTGTGGCGGGCAGCCGTGGTTTTATTGATGATGTTATCATGCCGCACCATACCCGCACCCGTATCTGCCGCTCTTTGGCCATGCTACGCAATAAAAAGCTGGAGAATCCCTGGCGCAAGCACGGTAATATCCCTTTATAACCCTGGAACGTTGCAATGAATAAACTCAACAATTTTTTTTCTCTCCTTGCTGGAATCGTCGTTCTTATTCTTCTTTCCGGCTGTGCCGAAACCCGCCAAGAACTTTGGAGCGATGTAACCACCTTAAAGGACGACCTCAAGAATGACCTGAAAGATGGTCTGAAGGTCTGGAGCACAACAAAAGGCTATAAAGGAATAAAATACTCCCCTAGCGACAAAGTGGTTCCCACCTTTCAGGACCGACAGGTTCCGGTAAGCTGCCGAGTCTTTGCCCACCTTCTTGCCTATATCCCTGAAGGATCTACAGGAAAAACTCTTGCCCAGATAGTTGAAACAGAAGCCATGACACGCGGGGCAGACATGCTCCTTATCGGAGGAGCCCGGCAGGAAAACGATAATCAAGGACCTGCATTTTCCTATTACGGACCAGTACAACCCTATAAATGTCGGGACAACTGGAGCGGCTGGAAGTTCGGCTATGAAGAATGGGTCAGCCAAGGAGAGTGGGTTGCTATGGGCTATAATGAATGGGGAAACCCGGATGCTCGTTTCAACTCGCCTTTGATCATACAGGCGGCCTTTCTGCATTGTTCGAATTAAGAAAAGAGTTGAAGATAACAGATCTAATTGATATCTTTTTCCTGAATCTGTGGTGTAGACACAGTAGCCTTCCCCTTCCCTGTTGAAAAAAAGCATTTAAGACTCCTCAAAAATTTTCAACTGATCGCCATGAACAAAAAAATATGTCTCACCATCATTCTGTATTGTTTTTTCTGCATTTCTGTATATGCTGATGAATCGCTGGAGCACCTCTGGCAGCAGGAGACAGCCTCCTGCCTTGTTGACGAAAATTGCATAATTTCTGACAATGAGAACAGAAACAAAAGGAAAAAATGCCTACAGCCTTCAGGAAATGAAGAGCTTAAAAATGATATCCTTGTGGTGGGAGACTCATGTTCTGCCGGGAAAGAAACTGCAGAAGAGATCGTAAAAATCCTTTCAACGCTGTCTACCTCCGTAAAACGCACATTTTCTGAGATTGATGTTGACTTTGATCCGACTGAAGCTATTGCTGCTGCTGTGCTTTATGTACCAGTGACCAAGAGTATTGTCATAAAAGATAAAAAGTCATCGGATGAAAAAAGCTCAGAAAATTCAACAGAACAGCTAAAAGTAGACATTGTACCAGTAGTACTTGTCAGGTTCAAAAAAGATCTGTATTTTGATTTTAATTCCAGTGAGCTGAAAGACTCAGGTTCTGCCATTACGCAGCATTTCGTGCAGGACGTTCTTGAGGCATCACCCGGTTATAAAAATATAACTGTAGTTGGACATGCAGACAGTGTGGGAACGGAAAAGGAAAACTTTATCCTCAGCAAACAGCGTGCTGATGTTACTGTCTCTGAAATACAAAAATATAGCAAAAAAATAGGACTTATTGGCACTTCATTGTTAATAGAGAGTATAGGTGCTGGCGAAGAAGAGCCAATAGAACATGTTGACCGAGAAAAAAAATCACAGGCCAACCGGCGTGTTGAGATATTTCTTTCTACCTCATCGATTGCTCTGCACAGAGCGGAAAAATATATTCGGTGCCTGCATAAATCCAGAAATAAACGTACAAGTGCATCAGAGCAGGCTGATTGCTTTACCCGGTATATGATGGTGCAGGCTAAATAATCCTGCGCAGCAGACCGCATAATTTTCCTGTCTTGTTCTGACAAGAAAAATTATGTCCTTTCTCTGACCCTTTCATCAGAGCACTTTAATCGGAGGAGAACGTCATGGTCATCGTCGATATCAAGGGGTTGCTGCTGCATCTCAACCCGTTCTGCACCAATTCACTTCAGGCCGCTGCCGGTCTTTCAGTCTCCCGTACCCATTATGAGGTGGCAATCGAGCATTTCCTGCTCAAACTACTTGACGAGCTCCATGCCGACTGGCCTTTGATCTTTGAACGCTTTGGTATTGAGGCCGGACAGGTCCGCAAAAAGCTTGACGAAGTGTTGGAAGATTATACCGGCGGTAATTCAGGTAAGCCGGTTTTTTCTCCCATGCTGCTGGATCTTGTCCAGGAGGCTTGGCTGATCGCCTCCATCGACTTGGATGACCGCCGAATTCGTTCAGGTGCGTTACTCCTCGCCCTGCTGGCCCGTCCTGCTTATTACGCAACCGGCCAGTATATGGATCTGCTCCGGGTCATCAACCGAGAAGAGCTGCTCAAGGAATTCTGGACTATTACCAAACCTTCGGTGGAGGCTGTCAGCAGGGAGGAACGCATCCGGGAGGAAGGGCAGCAGAGCGTGACCGGCAAGGAAGGCTTTCTGGCCCGCTTCTGCCAAGACTTTACCGAAAATGCCCGTCAAGGCAAGATCGACCATGTCTTTGGGCGTGACCAGGAGATCCGCCTGATGATTGATATTTTGGCGCGGCGGCGAAAAAACAATCCCATCTGCGTGGGAGAGGCCGGGGTCGGCAAGACTGCTGTGGTGGAAGGACTGGCCCTGCGCATTGTTGAAGGCGATGTCCCAGAGGCGATCCGGGGAACCTCTCTGCTGGTCTTAGACATGGGATTACTGGAAGCCGGTGCTGGCATGAAGGGCGAATTTGAAAACCGCCTGAACGGCGTTATTACTGAAATCAAACAGTCAGCAACCCCGATCATCCTCTTTATTGATGAGGCGCATACCCTGGTGGGTGCCGGAGGATCGGCAGGAAGCGGGGATGCGGCCAATCTGCTCAAACCGGCCCTGGCACGGGGAGAGCTGCGCACCATTGCCGCAACGACCTGGACCGAATATAAAAAATATTTTGAAAAGGATCCAGCCCTAGCCCGCAGATTCCAGCTGGTCAAGCTTGATGAACCGGATACCAAAACTACCACTCTGATTCTGCGCGGCATTAAGGACAGTTACGAAAAGGCCCATAAGGTCATTGTCCGCGATGACGCTGTTCAGGCGGCCAGTGAAATTGCTGACCGCTATATTTCTGGACGATTCCTGCCAGACAAGGCCATTGACCTGTTAGATACTTCCTGTGCCCGAATCAGTATCAATCTGGCCACTAAGCCGCCCTCTCTTGAAGATCTGGAGCACTCCATTGCCGCCCTAGAACGTGAACAGCAGGCAATGTTGCGGGACCAAGAAAATAATGTGCCGATAAATCTGGAACGCCTTGAAGAGATCGGCAAGGAGGTCAGCAGGTGTGATGAACAGCGGCAGACCCTGACAGAACGTTGGCAGCAGGAGCGGGAAGCAGCAAACCGGGTCGTTGATCTGCGCAACCGGCTGCACGATGCTGTGCATAATATCAGGCAGGCAGATGTTGCCTCTTCAGCCCCTCTCCCCGAAACATCGGAACCTGAGACCTCCTCGGATGAACCGAAGCCTGAATCTGAGTTTAAACCTGAATCGGAGTCGGAGTCGGAGGACCTAGAGAACCCGGAACCTCCCGTTAC
>MTKO01000001.1 GCA_004028505.1 Candidatus Electrothrix aarhusensis | reverse complement strand
TTGTCTTAACCAGAGAACTATAAGATGTCATTCCGCCGACTCGGAAAATCAAAGTAATTAAGGGACAGACCACCTTTTCCTTCCCTATTTGCCATTTCATCACAATAGGGTATAGTAACCTCATACTAAACAAACCGCCCGAAACTTCCTGCAACAAAATAACAGAGCCGACAACCCTATGTCCACCAAAGAACGCTACATCAACCTCTTCACCGATTACGGATTCAAAAAAATCTTCGGCGAAGAACCCAACAAGAACCTGCTTCTCGACTTTCTCAACGAGCTACTCAGGGAGGAACAGGGAGAAATCAAGGAGCTGACCTACCTAAAAACCGAGCAACTCGGCGACACCGACATTGATCGCAAGGCTATCTTCGATCTCTACTGCGAGAATGAGCAAGGCGAGAAATTCATTGTCGAGCTCCAGAAGAGCAAACAAAATTTCTTCAAAGATCGTGCCCTCTACTACTCCACCTTCCCCATCCGCGAACAGGCGGAACGGGGCGACTGGAATTTCAAACTTAAGGCCGTCTATACCGTGGCGATTCTGGATTTCGTCTTTGATGAGGACAAGAACACACCAGAAAAATACCGTTATGATGTTAAGTTGACAGATACTGACACCAACCGGGTATTTTATGATAAACTAACCTTCATCTACTTGGAAATGCCCAAGTTCACCAAGAGCTTGGACGAGTTGGAAAGCCGGTTTGACAAATGGCTCTATGTTATCAGAAACCTGAACCGACTGGAACGGTTACCAGACACCCTACGGGAACAGGTTTTTGAGCAGCTTTTTGATACGGCGGAGATTGCCCGTTTTACCCCGGATCAAGTGCGCTCCTATGAAAAAAGCCTGAAGTATTATCGCGATATGAAAAACTCGCTGGATACGGCCTTTGATAACGGTAAAGAGGAAGGGAGAGCAGAAGGGAAAGAAGAAGGAAGAATAGAAGAAAAAAGGCAGGTCGTCATCAACGGGCTGCACCAGGGACTTGAGATAAAAGTGATCGCTACCTTGACGGGATTATCTGTTAAAATTATTGAGAAAATATACAGGGAACTCTCAGAGGAAGAATCAAAAGGGGTCAGAGTTAAATTAAATTTTGCACAAGGATACGATAAATTATAGACTTACCACACAACGTCATCTAACCAATTGAAAACTCAATGCCCCGACTCCCGAGAATATCCCCCATAGGCATACCGGTTCATGTCATCCAACGTGGCAACAATCGTCAGGCCCTGCTTTGTTTCCGAGGAAAGATCATGGGGCTTATGCAGGTTGGCTCAAGGAGTATTCCCAGAAATATAGCGTGGAAATCCATGCCTAGGTAATGATAACCAATCATGTTCACCTCCTGTGTACCCCTCCGCAACACTGACCGGAAGACACGCCTCAAGCCAAAAAAGCCAGCACGGCCTACCGGGTGGCGAAGTAACTACTTTTTCTCAATAACTTCTGTAACCATATCAATAGTTTCTTCAGCGCGTTCAAGCCGATAACGAACTATATCTTCCTTGTAGTTCACAGCTCTACACCCTCTTTCTCCACCGCTTTTTTAAAGGGCAACGCATCGTATTCAGGCGAAGACCACTCCTGACTGCTCCGTATAATGCTACTTACTACCTCATCATTTTCCAATTCAACATCATACAGACTATCTTTCAGCTTTGTTATCATCTTTTTTTCTAACGGATGATCAGCGATAATCAAAAAATCCCAGTCAGAGTCCTGCCGGGCTTCATTGCGAACACGGGAACCGTGCAAAATGACTTTCGCATCAGGAACCAAACGATGCACTTCTTCCCGCACCTGATGCAGAAAACGCAGGGCATGCGGAGAATTATTTTCCCCTTGCAAAACCGGCTTCATACTTTTTCCTCACAAGCAGAATTTAAAAGGAGAGGGCCTCCGGGGTAGCATCGCTCGCTTACTCGCCACTGTTTTTTTCAAGCCGAGTAAATAGGGGTCACCCAATCAATATCTATAGACTTTCCCGCCGACATCCTTCTTACCTTGAATGAGACGGAAAACGAACTGCGGCAACGCATTCGCCTTGCTCTGGCTGTTCAACTGTATACAACACAAAAACTGACTGTCGGAAAAGCCGCGCAGATCGCCGGGCTTTCTCGATTGCATTTTGAGACCGTCTTGTCGGAAAACGAGACCCCGATATCCAATCTGACAGCTGCCGAGATTATGGATGATATCGCGAAGCTCAAGTGAGAAAAACGGGCTTGTTATTGCGGATTGCGGCGCAATAAATCCCTGCCTTCCTTCTCTCGTTGTCCCCTTAATTGAGAAGCAACATATTCTGGAATGGATACGTATTTTTCCACCGGTATGTATGAAAATCACGCCGATCAGTGCTTAAAATGCGACCGTCACGCAGTTCTTCAGCCAGAATCACCAAAGAGGCATCCGCCAAATCCATCGGCAAGTCTGCGTATTTTTCCATCAGCCTCAAAAGAATGCCACTGTGTTCTTCACGAAGGTCGAACACCCTGAAAGCACCTTGCTGATAACTGCGGATAAAACCTAATTCAGCCTCAATTCCCCTGCGGTTCAGCAGCAAATGACAGGTTTCCGTCAGCACTGGCCACGTTGTTATCAACGGTTCATCCAATCGGCTCAAAGCATCTATTGCCAACTGATGATATTTATCTCTATCATTCGCCAAAGCCACCCAGAAGCCTGTATCTGCTATAATCACAGCTTACTGCTCCAGTCTAATTCTTTTTTATAGTTTTTTGAAAGATCACTGTCGCCATGCAGGCAGCCGACCACCCCGTTCTTGCGCAAAATTTCCAGTGCATCCGAACCGACAGCAATTTGGTGGCGTGCATATAATTCATCAATAGCAAGCTCCAGCAGGGTACGCAAATCTTTTCCTGCTGTACGCTGAAGTTGCTGAAGCTTTTCATAATGTCGGCTACCGAGTTCCGTATTGAGCTGCATAAAAGCGGCCTCCCTTTCTTTTGATTTTCAATCAATCCTTCTTTATTCTACTCGCTTTTCTCCAGTGCGTTCAAGCCGATAACGAACTATCTCCTCCTTGTAGTTCACAGCTCTACGCCCTCTTTCTCCACAGGTTTTTCCAACAGATGATCGGCGATGATCAGAATATCCCAGTCAGAGTCCTGTCGGGCTTCATTGCGAACACGGGAAAATAGAATCAAAACCAAATCAAATCCCCCCGGTTCCGATTCCGCGCCACGATCATACAACGTGCTGTATTTCTGTTTCCCCGCTGCCAATCAAAGGGAGAATGTTCTCCACAGCAAAAAAGACAATAAATTTTGGCCCCTTGGTCTCGTCCTGCTCTGGGGACAAATGACGCCTCGTTAACTTGGCGATCAAATCCGAATCAGTCTCTTCCTTAATTTTTTTCAAAAAAAGACGGACTCCTTTGTAATGCGGTACATCCTCGATAAGGAGGTAGGTCGCATAAGGATTTGATTGCAGGTTGTGGTGGGTTAAATTCTCCCGCATAATAAATGCCACTTGACCGTCTTCCATGACATGCGGTTTGGCGTAGATGGCAGCATCCACTTTTCCTGCCGCATCCGCCGTTGCTAAAACTCCTTTGCCTATGACATTTTCTAAATATTCATTAAGATGCATAGTTGTTCGTCTCCTTACTTTTGGGTTGTCAGTTAGAATGTAATATAAATGCATCATGGGTTCTACACCAGCATTTTAATTCGCTCATGTTGAGCGGAGCAAAAAGATCGTATTACCCGTTCCCGCCCCTTGCACCAATCACTTTTTGTTGCAAATAAGGCAATTCATGTGTAAGCATTATCATATGATTGAATAATCATTCCTTTTTCATTAAATATAGCATGTGGCACACATTTAATCATCAGGCTCATCAGACGGAAAAATCTCCTCCGGGTAACGGCTGGTAATTGATTTTAAACCTTATACTCAAAATAATCGAGCAGGTTATTCATGGCAAAAGAGATAGAGCGTAAATTTATAATTGATATTTCTCAACTCGGGGAGTTGCAATCTGGAGTAGAAATAAAGCAAGGGTACATTTCTACAACTGATAATTCCACGGTGAGAATACGCTTATCAGGTGACAAGGCATTCCTTACTCTGAAAGGTGAAAATACCGGAGCAATCAGATCTGAATTTGAGTATGAAATTCCTGTCCAAGATGCAAACGAAATGTTAGCAGAACTTTGTAGCGGCCCTATAATTGACAAGACACGGTACTTGGTTGAGCATTGCGGTCATACCTGGGAAGTTGACATCTTTCGTGGAGATAACGAAGGACTCATTGTTGCGGAAGTTGAGATGCAAAATGAGAATGAACGCGTATATATTCCGGCCTGGGTCATGAAAGAGGTTACCGGCCAAGTTAAATATTACAACTCCAATCTCCTGAACAATCCTTTCAAGAATTGGGGCGAATAGAGTAACGGCGTTCGATTATGAAATTGAACGTAAAATCAACAAAGGAAGAGAACACAATGGGAATTCTATCTTGGATCGTCATGGGACTGATCGTAGGCGTGCTCGCAAAATTCATTATGCCGGGAAAAGATCCCGGAGGAATTTTTGTTACCATCCTGATAGGGATTGCGGGTGCTTTTGTGGGTGGCTTTGTCGGTTCCTTTCTGGGCTTAGGGCAAGTGACAGGATTTAACATAGGGAGTCTATTGTTGGCTACCGGTGGCGGTATCATCCTCTTGGGCGCGTACCGTGTGATAAAAAAGAAATAGCCTTCTTTTCCAGGTGGGAGGGGGGCACACACAATCAGTTAAAAATGATAGCGCTGTCGTGTGCCCCCGATTCGGTTTTATGCTCCATAGATGAAATTACAGCTTTATCTCTACTGTCCGCCAACCCCGAAATTCCGCAAAGCAGTGCGAAAAGCGTTGGCAGGGCTGAACAGAGCGTCACCGACAACAATCGCGTAACCGAACCAATGGAAAAAAGTCGGGGTCTCCTCAAGGGTGAAAACCATATAGGTGAGCAGCGCCGTAGAGGCTATCACTGCAATGACTGAAGAAGTGGTATCGAGCAGAAACGAAACGACCCCGATATCCCCTGATTTCACGAATTCGATAAACAACACCACCACGGCCACGCCGATAAAAGTATAGCCTAACGGACCTTCCAACGAGATGTTGAGCTGATGGACCACCACCAGATAGATGATGGGGCTGAAGATCCAAGGGAACCTTCCTAATGTCTGTAGCATGGAACTCTCCGATTATTCTATTAGGGATTCAGCAAGAGATATCTTGCCGTTATGTAGGACGGACACGCTTTACTTATAATTCATCTGAAATATCGTGTAAACAGGTTTAACTCTCCTCTCTCACGCTTTTCCCCTGCGATCCATCCGGTTCTCTCAGTCACGCCACCTCTTCCAAAATGACAGACTGCGTCCATCCTCAATAATTCTCAAGTTTCCTGGAAGGATGGTAATGCACATAGACCTTACGCAGCATCTCAATCCCGGCGAGCAGCTTGCTCTCAACCCTATCAGCGACCTCATCCCCTTTCCAGACGGTCAGATCTCCGTCAATACAAATAGTCAGGTTTACCACAAGGTATGGGCCAAAGCGATGGGCATGAATATCTTCAATGGCCTCAACCTCGGTTACATCGTCAAGCAGCTTATAGATCTCGCGGGCAAGCTCCTCGCTCGGGACGTTATCCATAAGATCGGAAGAAGCCTCACGGAGAATATCCAAGCCTGTTTTTGCCATGATCACCGCCACAACCGCTCCGGCAATAGGATCAAACCAGATTGCGCCCATCCTGCTCAAAAAGATTCCTGCGGCTGCGCCGGTTGAGGCAAAAATATCATTGCGATGGTCCTGGGCCAAGGCTTTGATCGCCAAGTTTCCTGTTTCTCTCCCGACCCTACTGGCTTGCAGCATGAGCAAAATTTTAACAACGATGGTTGCCAAGGCCACATAGATGGCAAACTCCCCTATGGGATGCGGTGGGACAGTGCCGGTGAACAGAGCAAAGGCAGAATTGACAGACTCCCAGAATATAGCCGTGCCAGTGGTAATGACAAAAGCACCGACAACCAAGGCCGCAATGCTCTCCAACTGATGGTGCCCGTAAGGATGTTCCGCATCTGCGGGCTTCCCGGCAAGTCGGACAAAGATCTTCACCGCGATAAAATAGATCACGTCAGATATCGAGTTGATACCGTCGGCAAGAAGTGCCTGACTATACCCTATAATACCGGCAAAAACCTTGACCACGGCAAGGACAGCATTAAAAAGAAGACCGACATTTACTACATTTTCGGCCTTTTGTCGTCGTTCTTCTGTGTTACTACAGCGAAGCGGGCTTAAAAGTTTAGCCATGAGCTTGTCCGTTCATTATGTTCTCTTAAAAAGTAAACCCCCGTCCCTTCGTTACAAGACGAGGAGCAAATTCGTTTGTATCGCATCACTAGGCTGTGCAAAGTTAGCAGGCGATTCTGCACATGAAGGGTCGTCTACCGGGAAAAAAGTTCACCCTCCTCCACAGCCCCCGCACCCTCCACCTCCGCCGCCACAACCACCACCTCCTCCACAGCCTCCAGTGCTGAATCCACCTCCACCGCCTGAATTAAAGCCCACTGCAAGAATGAAATAAAGAACCGGGCCGCCGATCATCATAAGCCACAGGAAACCAAAGCGTGACATACCGTATTCCTGCCCTGCTATCATACGGGAAATTCCAGCAGAAACATAAACGATAACCGGCAAGAGCACTTTCCAGTTCTTCCATTTTGCAACAGCCAACAGGATAAACCAAAGAAAACCATAATAGAGAAGAAAAGCAGGACCTTTCACGCCGGGCGTCATAGAAAAAGAAAGATATACCGCACCGATTTCGAACAAAAGAAATGAACTCAATCCACCCATCCTACACACCTCCTGATTGTAAATAACAGCCCGGATCCCGTGTAAACGGACTACCTTTTTCTGCCAGAGCAAGACATTTTAGCCCACCACGGCAGGTCCTCTCATATTTGCATAGCTCGCACCCGCGAATAACCGAAGCATCATCACGAAGACGAACAAGAAAATCATTGGTTTTATATATTACTGACAAGCTGCTTTCAAAAAGATTCCCCACTGAATACTCCATTCTTCTGCACGGATAGACAGCACCGTCAGGCATGATGGCAAGCAAGCCCCTCCCTGCGGAACATCTATAGGGCTTTTGGAAGGGAAAGGTAAGAAACTGCAAACCTCTGGAAAAAGAAATCTGATTCTGCGTAAAAGGATCGAGAATATTGATGATAACGGCAAGCCGCAACATCCGAAGATATTTTCTTACCTCATCAGGGTCAAGCGAGAGACCCTCTTTATCGCCTGGGCTCGGAATTACCCGATCTGTCCAAAGATGATGAATATTCAGCCGGTTACAGAAAAAGGATAATCTCAAAAAATCCTTATAATTTTTCTTTGTTGCGGTGAAGGATACCGTTGTTCTGATCTTGGCAGCCACCAGTTGTTTTATACCCTGCACCGCCTTATCAAAGCTTCCTGGCCCTCGTATTGCTTCATGCGTCCTTCTCATTCCATCCAAACTGATCTGGACATAGGAAGGGGGATATTTTTTAAGCAATTGAATACGTTCTGCATTCACACAATGCCCATTAGACAACAGGCTGTAACTTTTAACATTCCGGTTGTGATGCACCTTTTTCAGCAAGACATCAAGATGGCGAAACAGGAAAGGTTCTCCTCCGGTTATCGTAAGATGGAGACGACCCTGTTCCGGATTTTCCCTGCTGAAGTGATCAAGTTGGCAGAGAACTTCTTCGATCTGCAAAAGCGTGAGTTCGCTCCTGTCATCGTATGTTGTCTGGTAACAATGCAGGCAACGAAGATTACACCTATTTGTAATATGCCACTGAAAGATCATAGCGTAACCGGAAATAGTACCTATTTATCCTACTGCCAACGCTCAAACATCTCAGCCCGAGCAAGACCGGACCGGTTCAACACCCCGATCTTGGTATCAACATAATCAATAACCAGGGCCTTTTTACCTTCTGCTGGGCGCATGATCCGCCCGACCACTTGAAGAAGACGACCTTCAAAGCGAATCGGCGTTGTCAGCACCAGGGTGGAAAGACCGGGGCAATCAAAGCCCTCACTGATCAGCTGCAAGGTGGAAAGCAGCACCTGGACCTCGCCCTTTTGCACCCGCTGAACAATCTCGGTTCGGGCAGTCATCGAAATACTACCAGTGAGCATTTCCGCGACAATGCCCTCCTGCTGCAAGCCGTCAAGCAGCTCTTGGCAATGGGCCACCCGGTCAGAAACCAACAAAACTGTGCCTTCATCTCCCTGTTGAATCTTCTCTACCACATCTGTGATAATCTGCTGATTGCGCTCTTGATCCAGGGTTAGAGCCTTGATCAGCTTGGGATATTCCCCAGAATATGGGGCAAAGAAGGCAGTCTCTTGCTGGATAAGGTCAGGTCGGACAACAGCACCTGTTTCAGCCAGTACTCCCGGATCCACCGTATGGACCCGATCCCCCATATAGCTGTAGATAAGCCTAGTCATTCCAATTTCACGACGAAAGGCAGTGGCAGACAGGCCCAGCATGTAAAAGCTGTCAAAGCCGCTCACCACCTCGGTAAAAAGGGTGGCCGGAACCCGGTGGCATTCATCCACAATGAGTTGACCAAAGCGCGGAGCCAGGTCCGCCAAACGATTACGGGCTGTATTGACTATGGCCACGGTCACGGTCGGGGATCATAACGCCCGCCGCCAGCCTGCCCGGCCCGTATGTTAAGAAAGGTCGCGATCCGCGCGAGCCATTGTTCCAGCAGCTCGCGAGAATGAACAAGAATGATGGTGGGCTGCCGACGCTCGGCAATCATTTTCAGGGCCATGACGGTCTTGCCGGAACCGGTCCCCGCCTCCAACACCCCAAAAGAATGCCCCGTCAGGGCTTGAACAGCCTCTTGCTGATAAGGGCGCAAC
>MTKO01000048.1 GCA_004028505.1 Candidatus Electrothrix aarhusensis | reverse complement strand
GGGGTATCATGTGAGCTTGTTAAGATCTTGATACGAACCGTTTCTGCTTTTTCTGGGCCTGATGCTGCTGCACTAACCGGTCTGCCAGCTCGGCATGAGAATCTTGGTCATCCTGGGAAACCGGCTCCAGCGGGTCAACATAGCGAAGCACGGAATTGCGTAATTCTTCGAGAACGGATTGCGGGGTACAGCCCGATTTTGAAACAGTCTTGTGCATGGGATAGCTCCATTTTTTTCATTTTATGACTATGGTAACGTGGTCATGTTTTGCTGTCAAGTGCTGCCGGATGAAGCTTGACGGGCGGGATCAGATACTAAGCTTGATGCATGGCAAGGACAAAAAAATACAATGAAGACGAAAAATAAACAACTGAGCAATCCGTTCTCAACTGGCGGAGGTGGTCCGCATTTTGAGGCGCACGTCTTGGCCTCGTTTGTTGTTTTGATGCTCAGTGGCGGTTATGCGCCTTGTCTCCCCTGCTGGCCGATTACCAAGATCAAGCCGCAAGGGAAAGTTGATGGCTTTGACACGGATGATCTCATTGTTTTTGCTGAAAGAGGCGATACAAAGGAGCAGCGAAAACTGCTTGGACAAGTTAAACATGAAATTGCCTTCACCCGAGGTAATAAAGAATTGCCGGAAGTGTTTCAGGCTGCGTGGAATGATTTTAATAACCCGAACATCTTCAGGCAAAACAAGGATGTTATCGCGCTGATTACAGGGCCGTTAAGCAAAACTGATTTCCATAATGTCCATTGGCTGCTCAATCAGGCCCGGCATACCAAAGATGCTGACGAATTTTACCGGCATGTTGAACGAGCAAAATTCAGTCCTTCCAGGGCTGAAGAAAAATTGGATGTAATTCAACATCACCTGCAAAAGGCCAATAACAATTCTCCCCTTTCGCAGGATAAGCTGTATTCATTTCTCAATCATTTTTATCTACTGGGCTACGATCTTGGTGATGAAATCGGTGTTACTCTATCCCTTCTATACTCACACATTTCCCAATTCAATCAACAAACTCCGCAGTGGATTTGGTCGAGGGCTGTTGATCTTGTTCAGACCTGGAACAAAGATGCCGGAACAATCACTCTGGATAATCTCCCCGAAGATTTACGAGAAGCCTTTATACGACCAGCTATCACCCACATCCCACCCGAACTGCTTCAGCCCAATTTGGGCTTGGCAAAAACGGCATGGCAGCAGCATAAACACGCAACCGATCTTGCCTTGTTGCTTTTGATCGGAGCCTGGAACGAAAAAAACGAGGCGGATGTTTCCATTGTCACCAAGATAACAGGACAGGATTACGATGTTCTTGCGCCCAAAATACAAGAGTTGCTTCAAGTTGCTAGCGGCCCTCTTTCCTTGCATAACGGTATTTGGAAAATTTCTGAACGTATCGGCTTATGGGAACAGCTTGGTTCACGTATTTTTGATCAGCATCTTGAGACATTCAAAGAAAGCGCTATTTCCGTGCTGAAAGAATGCGATCCGGCTTTTGAGCTGCCCAAAGAAGATCGTTGTGCAGCGAGCATCTACGGGAAAACGCCGCAGTGGTCGCCAGCTCTGAAAAGAGGACTTGCCGAAGGTTTGGCCTTGCTGGGTAGTCATCCAAATATGTTGAGTAATTGTTCGCAGGATAAAGCTGAAATTACGGTAGTGCTTGCTGTCCGTGATATTTTTGCAGATGCGGATTGGGTGCTGTGGGGCAGCCTAAACAACTTGCTTCCTGTGTTGGCTGAGGCAGCTCCAAATGAGTTTTTGAATGTCGTTGAAAATGCGTTGCAAGTATCGCCCTGTCCATTTGATGAGCTTTTTGCTCAGGAAGATAATGATATCGTCTGGGGAAATAATTATCTAGTTGGCTTACTCTTTTCGTTAGAGGCTCTTGCTTGGGATGGCGAGTATCTGATACGGGTCTGCGTTCTACTCGGTGAACTTGCCAGCCATGATCCAGACGGAACTTGGTCAAACCGATCAAGCAATTCTCTCTCAACCATTCTCTTGCCCTGGAACCCGCACACTACCGCCCCGCTTGTGAAGCGAACAGCGGCCATTAAAACGCTTTGTAACGAACTTCCACAAATTGGCTGGCAATTAGTTCTTGATTTCTTACCCAATCGGCATCAAATGACATCGGGTTCTTATAAGCCCTCATGGCGTAAAACTATACCTGAGGACTGGAAAGCAGGTGTGACGACAAAAGAGTATTGGGAACAAGTCTCGTTTTGCGCTGAACGCGCAATTTCTCTGGCAGGGCATGATATAGACCGACTCAGTGAGCTTGCCAATCTTATTGGGAAGATACCGCAGCCTTCTTTTGATAAATTTCTGGGAGTGCTTTCTTCAGATGCTATCATAGAAGTTCCTGAAGAAAAGCGGTTGAGCATTTGGAATAGACTTAAAAGGTTTATTGCTAACAATCGATGTTATTCTCGTGCTCCATGGGCATGGAATAATGAGCAGCTTGAACCTATTCAAATCGTTACAGACAAACTAACCCCGTCAAATCCATTTAACCGCTACCAGCGGCTATTTACAGACCATGATTTTGAGTTCTATGATAACGATGAAGATTGGGATATCCAAAAACAAAAACTTACTGAATATCAAAAACAAGCTCTCAAGGAAATATTGCAAACAGGAGGTATTGAATCTATCATAAATTTTGCTCAATGTGGTATTAACTCAAATCAAATTGGAGATATTCTTGGTCAGATCGGCAACGAAAAAATAGATGCAGCTCTGCTGCCCGATTATTTGGAATCGGAACGTAGCGATTTATCCTTTTTTATTCGCTGGTACGTCTTCAGTCGTTACTCTGTTCAAGGTTGGACATGGGTTGACCAGGTAGATAAAACTGAATGGAGCAAGAGTCAGATAGGATGTTTTCTCAGCTACCTGCCGTTCTCCAAAGAAACATGGGTCAGAGCTGAGAATTGGTTGGGTAATGCGCAGAAAGAATATTGGCTCAAAACTGATGCAAAAAATTATAACAAAGACGACAAAGATTTAAGTGTTGCTATTGATGAACTTATTAAGTTTGAACGACCTTATGCCGCCCTTGATTGTCTGCATCAGATGCGGCAATATAATCATCCCCTTAATGCAGAGCAGTGTGTAAGAGTTTTACTCGCTGCTGCATCTTCTACGACAGAGCCGTCCAGTTTATTTAATCCTTATCGTACAGCAGAGCTTATTAGTCTGCTGCAAAAATCCTCGGAAGTAGATCCAGATGACCTTTTTGACGTAGAATGGGCTTATCTCCCTTTGCTAGACCGACATTATGGAATTTTACCAAAGACGCTTGAAAATAATCTTGCCACCAAACCAGAATTTTTCTGCCAGATCATCCAACGTGTTTATCGGTCAAAAAATTCTGATACTGAAGATAAGCTTTCCGAGAAAGAAAAGAATATTGCGGAAAATGCTTATCGACTACTCGAAACTTGGCGTATTCCGCCGGGAATGCAGGAGGATGGTAGTTTTGACCAAGATCATTTTTCAGGCTGGCTGGAGCGGGTTAAAAAAATATGCTCGAAATCTGGACATCTGGAAGTTGCGTTTAATAATATTGGAGCGGTACTTATCCATTGTCCTCCCTCCCCTGATGGACTCTGGATCAACAAAACAGTGGCTGATGCTTTGAATGCAAAAGATGTTGAAGATATGAGAGATGGATTCAGTGTAGCCTGCTATAATTCTCGTGGAGGCTATACAGTTGACCCAACCGGTAAACCGGAACGGGAGCTTGCAAAAAAATACCGACAGCAGGCAGAAGATATAGAAAATGCAGGCTATCATCGTCTTGCTGTAACACTCAGAAATTTAGCAAAGAGCTACGACCGTGATGCTGAACGCATTGTCAAGGAACATGCAGTACCTCAAGGATAAGCCTTTCCGAGTCGGAGACAACATGCTGCCACACAGGGGCAATCACAAGGATCACCTCTGTTGCATATCAAAATCACCCTTTGCGAAAACGAGGTAAACAACGATGCACTCCATAACGATTAATATCAGCAACGAAAAGCTGGTCAAAAAAGTCATGTGGTTTCTCAATCTTCTCAAAAAAGATGGATTGGAAATCGTCTCGAAAGAAGATATGGATGATCTCAGGCTACTGAAAGCCACAAGAAACGAAGAGGCTATCCCATTTGAGGAATATATGAAAAATGAAAATTAATATTCGCAAGAGTGCGATAAAAGACTTAAAGAAAATCAGCCTGAATGATAGACAGAAAATTCACTCAAAAATTTTGATATTGAGTAAATTTCCTAATATTTCCAATGTTAAAAAGTTGACCAATTTTGAACCTGCATATCGACTTAGAGTAGGAAGCTACAGGATCTTGTTTGACGTATCAGAGACTACTATTGAGATCGGTCGAGTTTTGCATCGAAAAGACAGCTATAAGTAGAAATTGCTGTTTTCCTCCACACAGCAAAGCTTGACACCCTACAGCTTGGGAATATTGCTTCCACATAGGGCGATCACAAGAATCTCCCCTACCTGCATACAACCCAAAAAAAGGAGAACATCCCATGAACAGAACAGTCCGGCTTGTCGCCGCACTCTGTACCCTCACCCTTTGCTTTTCCCTTGCCTCTTGCGGCTCCGACAGAAAAAAGACCATCAAGGTTGGCCTGAACGTCCCCATGACCGGCGACATCCCCAAGGTCGGTGAGGGCAGCAAGTATGCCGCTGAGATGTGGCTGGAAGATATCCAAAAAGCCGGAGGCATTGAGGTCGGTGGGACAAAATACGCAGTCGAACTTATCATCGAAGATAATGAATCCAAAGCCGAATCTGCGGTCAAGGCCAATACCAAGCTGATCACCCAGAACGACGCTCTGATTATCATCGGCCCGCAATCCTCCAAGCAGGCCATCCCGGCTGGCGACGTGCTAATAACTACGAAACCCCGATGATCAGCCCCTGGTCCACCAATCCGGACACCACCGCAGATCGCCCCTATGTCTTCCGGGGTTGTTTCCTTGATCCCTTTCAGGGACCGGTGCTGGCCAACTTTATCACGGATGAGTTCAAGTTCACCAAGGCGGCTGTGCTCTACGACGTGGCCAGCGATTACCCCAAGGGGTTAGCTGAGTTCTTTAAAAAGTCCTGGGAAGAAAAACACGGCGAAGGATCAGTGGTTGCTTATGAGAGTTTCACCACCAAGGATGCCGATTTCAGCTCCCAGCTGACCAAGATCATCCGCTCCGGCGCTGAAGTGCTCTTCACCCCGCAGTATTATAACGAGGTTGCCCTGATCGTGCAGCAGGCCAAGGATCTGGCTGGCAAGGTCCTATTGTGGGGAGCGACAGCTGGGGTTCCGCCGAGACCATTGAACTCTGCGGTGCGGCCTGTTACGGCCAATTCTTCAGTACCCATTATGCAGCTGCCGGTGCAAAAGGTGCGACCAAGGATTTTATTGATCGCTACAAGGCCAAGTACGGTTATGTGCCTGATGACGTAGCGGCTTTGACCTGGGATGCTTTGGGGCTGGCAAAGGCTGCCATCGAAGGTGCCGGAGAAATTACCGGTCGGATAAAACAAGATCGCAAGGCGGTGCGTGATGCCTTAGCCAATGTGAAGGATTTTCAAGGTATAACCGGCAAAATGACCTTTACCGAAGACGGGGATCCCATTAAATGCGCTGTGATCGTTAAGATTAGCGACAAGGGCGAGTACGAATTTTACAAGTCGATTTGCCCAGAATAACCTGGTACGATACAGAAGAATACGCAATGTGGTACCCAGTGTCCGTCCAGACACTGGGTAAATAAGTTTCCCGCCACAACAAGACGGGAGAGCAACCTGAATTTTTTTAAATGCACAAGGGAGTTTCAGATGTCCTTTCTGTATGATGCGCTTTCTTCTTCCTGGAATCTGCTCAATCAATCCGCTGTCTACATGCTGTTCGGCCTGCTGATTGGCGGACTGCTTAAAGAGTATCTTTCCCCCACCTATGTAGCAAACCATCTCGGTTCTGGGCGCTTCAGCTCCGTGTTCAAGGCGGCCCTACTCGGTATTCCTATCCCGCTCTGTTCTTGCGGTGTGCTGCCCGCAGCAGCCACTCTGAAAAAACAGGGGGCTAATAACGGGGCTGTGACAGCTTTTTTGATCTCCACCCCGGAATCCGGGATTGATTCCATTTCCATTACCTGGGCCCTGCTTGATCCGATCATGACCATTGCTCGCCCGGTTTCCGCGTTTATTTCCGCTGCCGTTGCTGGTATAGCTGAGAATCTTTTTTCTTTTTCCGGCCCGACTGTTTCGCCGAAGCTGGATGAGCAAAAGGGGCAAAATAATGCTCCGGCACAAGAGGCGAGTTCTTGTGGTTGCTGTTGCAGCGGAGAGCCGCAGCAAGAAGGCCTCTTAAAGAAAAAGGCTGCAATAAAGAAGGGGTTTCTAAAAAGATTCCCTGGAAAACTCAAAGCAGGTATCAAATATGCCATTTTTGATATCTGGGAAGAGCTGGCTGGCTGGTTTATCGTCGGCATTCTGCTGGCTGGAGTTATTACGGTGCTTCTGCCTGATGCCTTTATTACCGCCTATCTCGGCGGCGGTCTCAGCTCTATGCTCCTGATGCTGGTGATAGGCATCCCGCTTTATATCTGCGCTACCGCCTCTACCCCTATTGCTGCGGCCTTTATCATGAAAGGGGTCAGTCCTGGGGCAGCCTTGGTCTTCTTGCTGGTCGGTCCGGCCACCAATATCACCTCTTTGTCCGTGCTGATCGGTCTTTTAGGGAAACGGGCCACTGCTCTCTATCTTGCGTCTATCGCGGTTGTCAGTGTACTCTGCGGCTTGGTTGTGGATGCCGTGTATGGCATGCTTGGTATTTCCGTTATTGCTGCTGTGGCAAAGCATGGAAAAATGCTACCTGAGCAGCTGACAGTGACGGCCAGCATTATTCTTATCATCATGTCGATCCGCCCGCTGAAAAACAGCCTGCAGCGTCGCTTCGGCAACAAGAAGCAGCAGGGCTGCTGTCCCTCTGGTGCTTCTTCCGATGCTCCTTCTTGTGCCTGTACAAATGATACCGTCCCGCCACTGCAACCGCTCAGTGATTTGCGAAAAAAAGACTGAGGATTTCTATTTCTGAGCGGTGGGGGAACTTAGCTAGCGCCCTCCGGGCGGGTTTTCAGTCCTCAGGTATTCCATTGTTTCGTGATTACAGTTCGGACATCCAAAACAGGCATAAAGCCATCGTAATAATATCCATTACCCACATTCAGCATACCCCCTGTCCATTTCCTGAATATAGTTTTTCGTACCTCCCGCCCAATAACTTCAGCAGGCGCAAATGATGTTCATTCAAGTTCAGGACCAGTTGTTGCGTTCCTCCGACAAGCAGCAAATGAATTCCTGAAAAAAACTGAAATACCCAACGAGCAGTGGGATTAGACACTGGCTTTACCTTCTGATCTGGAAATGTTTCATTTTCTATATCAAGCGCTTCCCTGATACGATATTCCAAGGCGGCGTACACCAAGAGGCAAAGCGTCATAGCCATCATTAGAGCCATGATACGTTTTCGGGATTTCAAACTTTGTACACTTTCAAGGTAACCGTTCACTCCCCCTAATTTCACACAAAAAAAAACTCGACAAAAAAAGAGGATCACGATAGCTTAACCGTCACAACGTTTTTACGAAATCTATCCACGTTCTGAGTTCGCATGCACCTATCCAAAGAAGAGTTGCGAAAAATAGATAAGCAGTTTATTGACTCCTTGCCCAGTAAGAGTGCAAAGGAGCTGTGCCTGCTCGTACTTGATGACCTCAAAGAACTTCACGAACGGCTGGGTCAAAATTCCGAAAACAGCTCCATGCCTCCTGGCTCAAACTTTCCCTGGGCCCGGTTCGATGCCGACGGTCAAGCCGACGAGGAAGAACCGGATGAAGAGCAAAACGAACCCGCGCACATAGAACTCGAGGAGTCTGCCGAGCATGATAAAGACGCAGACAAGTCCGACCAGCAGGATTCCCCCAAAAATATTGATGATCGCCCCAAGGGCAACAAACCCGGCAAGCAACCCGGTGCCACCGGGCATGGTCGAACGCAAAAACTTCCCGTACACGACACCATCATTCACAAAGCAGGCACTTGCTCCGCTTGTAACCTTGAGCTGGACGAAACATGTGACTTCACCACTCGCACAGGTCATTATGTCATTGATATTGAGGTGGGCGATGACACCGGCCCGGGAATAGAAGTGATCAACACCAAGCATATCTACGGAGACACGACTTGCGGCGGCTGTGGTCATGTCAATCGGCTCATGCCCCATCGTCTTGAAAAAAACGAAGATTGGGGGGTTGAGATAAGCCAATGGCACTTGGTCGGCCCGACACTGGCCGCTCTGATCGTGTGCCTCTCCAAGCGCATGCGCCTGTCGCGCCGCCGCATCCGGGAATTTTTGCGTGATTGGCTGCGATTGGATTTGTGCATCGGTACGATCAATAAATGTATCCATGAAGTTGGCCGCGCCGTTTCTCCCCTTACCGATGAGTTTCTTGAGGAGGTGCGTGAATCACTGATCCTGTTCGTGGATGAGACATCCTGGAAGGAGTGGGGCAAAAAACGGTGGTTATGGGTCTTTACCTCGCTGAAAGTCACCTTTTACATCATTGGCTTTCGCAGCCAGAACGTACTTGATTATGTGCTCGGCCAAACCTTTAAGGGGTTGCTGATGAGCGACGGCTACAGGGCCTATCGTAAATTCCTCAACAGGCTCCGCTGCTGGGCGCATTTACTTACTGCGCAAGACAAAAGGTTTGAAACAGAGCTTGAGCGATGATCCCCGCACATTCGGCACCGAGGCCCACGCGGTGCTCACCGAGTTGATGGATGTAATTTACAAGGCTCGCGAGGGACCACCCACGGACCTTTTGCCAATATACAGAGAATTCCTGGCCGAATTTAAGGAATGCTGCATGAAATATCGCGATTCAAACCATAAAAAAACACGCGAGTTGGCCAGAGAATTTCTCAACGACTGGGACACGATTTTTCCTGACTGTTACAGATTTAGGGGAGCCCCGCGAAATCCCCC
>MTKO01000047.1 GCA_004028505.1 Candidatus Electrothrix aarhusensis | reverse complement strand
GTCTCATTGTCATCGGCATCAACCAGGAAGATTCCAAGGTCCTCATCATCAACATCAAAACCAAGGAATTTTCCGGAAAGACGGAAAGGATAAGTATCCCTTATGAACCGAGGGTACTCTGTCTTTGTTTCGTACCCGATGACCACTTCAGGGGCCTTGGACGGATATCCGAGCCTTTCGTACGTCGCTATGTTCTGGACAGCTCGATTGAACTGCCTCGGGATCTTGGCAGCTACTTTAACCGCATCAGGCGGAATGTCATCAGTGGGAAGGTCTAAACGCACCGGGAGGCGCGGCATGAAGGAGACAAAGGTCTCCAACTTGACGAACTTGCCGTCGGCAACCTGCTCCGTGACAACCTGCTGTAAGTTCTGTAGAACCGTCTTGACCTGCGCAGCAGTGATTGACGGATTCAGAATGTGAATACGTTCCGAGATTTCGTCAGAGCCAAGAGTATCTTCCGCAGTTGTCTGACAGTAGTACGAAGGGGGAGTGGTGAGTTTGTTCTCTCTGACATAGTATGCAACAGGCATGGGTGACCTCCTAAGAAAAGGTTATTCCTTTATAAGGAAAAGACATACGTTGATAACTGCGGTTGTTTTGAGAATCAAAAGACCTCCCTTCTATATGTAAGAAGGTCTCCCTTTTGTATATAAGAAGGGTACCCTTTTATATGGTAGAAGGTATGCTGCCTGTTTGAGAGGTCGTGGCAGCTCGTAGGTTGCGGGTGAGCGGAGCGAACCCCGACATGTCCAGCAAACAACACATCACGTCCAAATTCCGACACCGTTAACCGGGGGGTCCATTTCAATATTTTCGATAAAATACCGCTCGTTATCTTGTTGGGGTTCGTGCCTCACCCCAACCTACCGAGCTTCAAAATACCGCAATCGTGTTGCGGTCTGAGTTGATTTTGTGGTTAGAATATTTATATATTTTCACATTCTGTTATTAGCACAACAAGTTCGGTCATATGCTCATTACAAAAATCTGTGATACTATTTTGTGGTATTTCTTTTGTGAAATAGAATTTTTTATTCTGACCTATATCGAAAACGATTTTATCACCGGCTGGAGGAGTATATGGTTTGTCCGAAGTGAAATTAAAATTTACTTTATCCGCTGGTGGAGGAATGTATCCGTCATGCTGTGGCTTAACTGGTTTGTAATGAACAGCAATTGTTCGCCATCCTCCATCTTTACCATTTTTATAAATATCTCTTCTTTTTAATCTAAGATTTTTATGCAAATCAAAATACTTTTCCTCTTGCTTGAGTATTTCTCCAACGCTGTAACATGAGTTAAGAAATGCACTCAAAAGATGAGAAAATTCTTTTTCACGATCTTTGGCACCATCTGAACTATCACAAGATGATTCAGTTTCAACCATTTTTTGCAGAAAATACTTTGATTCCTCAATTTTCTCTTTTGCTTTTTCGATTATCATAATTCTGCCTAATTTGTTTAATTCTAACGCTAAGCTAACCGGAACCCTTTTGCGTCCAAGTTCAGCGCCGGGTTATGCCTTCTACTTTTTCGGTGTTTGAAATAATTTTAGCCGCTCACTTATTCCTAAATGTTCATTTCCTTTATTCAAACAGAAGGATAAAATATTAACTCCAAAACTATCATCTGTGGAATTATTTTCAATAATTGATCTAATAAAATCAGTAAGACTTTCGTACTTTTCTAAGTTTTTCTCTGAGGCGGCCTGATTCACCAATTGAGAAAGCATTTTAAAGAATAAATCATAAAATTTATGCTTGATTTCTGGTGTTTCAAAACTATCTTTGAAATTCCCATTAAATTTCAGAGCCTCAACTTTTTCATTTGTTTTCCATGATTCGGGAATGCGGTACAAAGTATATCCAGTTTCTTTAAGATTAATGTTTTCTTGGTCAAGTTCGATCCATGACTTTATTGAGTCTGAAATTTTTTTCTTAAACTGATTATCACTGAAGTTTGTTAATGTAAAACGTGCAATAGGGTTGCCAAGGAAAATATCAACAGAGTCCTCTTCAATAATGTGTGAAAAATAATCTTCACCTTCCTTAGTTGTTGGATGGAGTATAATTTTTTTAAAATTTTTCTTAGCAATTAGAGTAGATATAGCTAATGTCTGATATAACTCAATCCTTGCTTTTCCTTTGTTAACAATACAAATCAAGAAAGGATATTTATGGGATAATAACCACTTTACTTCATCAAAACCTTCATAACAAATTGGTTCTGGATGACTTTTTATTTGAACAAAATATGGATTTTCTACAAGAAATCGTCTGCCGATTCTTCGTCCTAAAGTGCAGTACATATCAATTCCCGAGTCCTCAGGATGAGGAACAGGTATTGCAGTTCCAAAAGCACTTAAAGCATATTGTGCTAAATACTCTGATCTGGTTCCTTCCTGAGCATTCTTTGCGATTGCTCCTGGCATAATCTCTACCTCTTTATTAGGGGGGCATAACGTTAAGCTAAGGGGCGGCAAGTGATTTACCCCGAAACTGGTTTAACCTTTATAAGGTTTGATTCAACTTTGAGTGTGGCAAACAGTATAGCCTCTTGCCGTCCCTCTTGAGCGACTGGTTAGCAAACTTATTTTTTATATTTTCAATAACATCCAAATACAATCAGTATCTTTTTTGGTAATAATGAAACCGCATTTGGTATATAAATCTATAGCATTATTATCATTCAGCACACTTAGGGTTATTTCGTTGTATTTATTAGTATTTCTGCAATACTGAATTATATATTTGATTAATTCTTGCCCAAGACCTTTTCCTCTGTGAGTTCCTTTTACAAAGAGTTCGATTATTCCAACAGTCTTCTTATCATTCCAATGGTATTTATGGATATTTAGGAAACCAGTAATACAATTTTGATCTTTAGATATAATAGTTGTTTGGTAATCTTTTTCTAAAATATCATCTAACATAAAATCCTTTATCGTGTGAGGATCTTTTTTATCATCTCTGACTTCCTTTCTAATATTATTAATTCCTTCCAGATCAACTTGTTGTGCTATTTGAATATCAGTCATTATTTTTGAATTGCTAACAGCGTTGATAAGTAGAAAAAATCCATAATATCACCTTATATCTGGAGCAATTTTCCACTTATTCGCATATTGGTGGATAAAAGTGGAACAAGCTGTCCACTTATTATTTTTTTCTTCATTTTGTCCACATTATCCGAGATTATCACATCCCTTATGGACATCAAAAGCCGCTTTCACGGTAAAACGGGTCACCTCCGGTACAGGTAAAAAGCAGGTAACCCGGCTGTCTCTTCATAGAGACCCGTGGCTTTCCGACACCGTCTCGCGACGGTTGTGGCTTTATCAACTTTCCTTTTGGATCGGAAAGTGATGGCACCCGCTCAGTTAAATAAGCATTGCCATTTGTTATGATACTGCGGAACGAGTCGTGCTCGTTCGGTTTTGCAGCCTGAGACAAGGCGGCAAAAAACTGACCGAATTTCGGTGGAAGAAACCCGGTCAACTTTTCAAACCATCATGTCATCGGGTTATCCTGCCGCAGTACTTTTTTTTGCGCCCACAATAGCGCGGAGAAATATTTTCGCAGTCAGTACCGCATCAAGAGCCAATATGAAGTAAATAAGAGTAAGATCAGGTAAAAGAGCGAAGAACATCTGAACATTTCCACGGACTGCCGGACTGCTTTTTGCTTGTCCTGCTTCTTTCGTGCGCGGAATTGAGGGAGACGGCAGTTCAAATGACTGGCCGAAACGATTGGAGAGCAAACTTGGATGGAATAGAGAACTCATAACACACCTCCGGTACAGGTAAAAAGCAGGCAACCCGGCTGTCTCCTCTCTGGAGACCCTTGGCTTTCCGACACCGCCTCACGACGGTTGTGGCTTTATCAACTTTCCGTTTCTAACCGGAAAGCAAGGCACCCGCTCAGTTAAATAAGCATTGCCAATTGTTATAATTAGAACGATTCGTGCTCGTTCGATTTTGCCGCCCGAGAAAGGGCGGCAAAGAACTGAAGTAGCGTTGTGTTCATATCAACGGGCGATAAAGCATCGCCTGCATTCGACTGAACGGTTTGTATTACTGCTTCAATAAAGAAAAACCATACAGACTTCTCATCGGTCTGTCAATAAAAAAAGTATTTATATCAATATGATAATCGGTAACGGTTATTATTCTCATACAAAGTCAAAATCTTCATTAAGGTTAATTGAATAATTTCGACGAAATACATAATCGTCTTGATCGACAGAAAGCCGCCGTTGTCAGAGTACATTGATTATTCCGTCCCTGCTGATTAAAAAAGGGGCAGACACGCAGGTCCGCCCCTAGAATCCAGCACCTGAACACGGGGATTGTATTTGTTGTTGATTTCCTCACAAATCATAATATGCTCTACATACAAGCAATATGGGAATCAACAGAGATTTCAGCTGAAAAACCGAGACGCTCACCTCACATCACACCACGATGAACACTTAACTTTCCAGCAATATAATGCTCATTTCCGCCCGTAATATCAATCATCAGTACAACCACGGTTCTGGGTGCCTCCAGGTTCTGCAAGGAGTTGATCTGGATATCGAGGAAAAAGACTTTCTCGCTATCATGGGCAGCTCCGGCTCAGGGAAATCCACCCTGCTCCATATCTTGGGCTGCCTGCTCAAGCCCACCAGCGGAACCTGTTTCTTACGCGGTCGCGATATCCTCCAGCTGCAAGAAAAAGAACTGGCCCAACTCCGGGCCGAAACCATCGCCCATGTTTTTCAACAATTTCATCTCTTGCCGACCATGACCGTGCTGGAAAATGTCCTACTCCCCTCGCTCTATAATAGTATCCCGCCACAACAGGCTGAAGCAGAGGCCCGTCGAGCCATCCAACAGGTCGGACTGGAACAGCGGCTCAGGCATAAACCGAATGAGCTTTCCGGCGGGGAAATGCAGCGGGTCGCTATTGCCCGTGCTCTGGCTGTCAAACCGGACCTCATTCTTGCGGATGAACCCACCGGTAATCTGGATCAGGACAGTAGCCAGGAAATCCTGACGCTCTTCCGGGAAATCAACCAGCAAGGGTGTACCCTGGTCATGGTAACCCACGACCCTGAAATCGCCGGACAAGCCCGCTCCACCAGATATCTGCGCAATGGCAATCTTCAATAAACCTGTGTCCAATAAACAGGGATATAAGCAAGGATATCAGATTCGGGCTCTGCTCAAGACGGCCTGCCTTTCCCTGCTCCAGCAGAAGCTCCGTTCCCTGCTCTCCATCCTCGGGATTGTCTGCGGGATTATGGCGGTGGTCGCTGTTATCGCCATCGGGGAAGGGGCGGAGCAGGAAACCATGCGCCATATTAAACAGATGGGCATCACCAATATATATATTCGTGCGGATCAGCTCACAGAAGAACAGCAACAGCGGGCCAAACAGCACCACTCTGCTGGCTTACAAAACAGCGACCGGGAACGATTGCGCACCAATCCCTTTATCCGCAGAACAGCAGGAACCAGAGAGCGGACCCGCAACCTCACCGATCTTCCGCAAGGTCTCCATCCGCAGCTCATGGAATGCACGGCCAGCTATGGTGATATTCTCGGCATCCAGATGGCACTGGGACGCTTTATCAGCGAAACAGATACGGTACGGCACCATCAGGTTTGTGTCCTAGGCTCGCAAATCGCTGCTGACATGGGTCGAAAAGGGCAACTTGGTCAGGAAATACGCATCGGTGAGCAGTTATCCCTGGTGGTCGGTATCCTTGCCCGGCAGGATGGTGAGGATGGTCAGGAGGAATTGAAAACAAAGCAAACAAAGAAAACCGAGATCACCAAGGTCACTAAAGTTACTATACAGAACCTGAATAACATAATCTTCTTCCCCCTGGATACAGTGGCAGGAAAGACCGAGGCGATTACAACGACTGCGACAACTGCTGATCCCCTGACCGGCCAGCTGCCCCTGACAGAAATACTTGTTGAAGTCAAGCAGGCAGATCAGGTCAAGCCCTGCGCTGCCCTTCTCCGCCGAAGCCTGCACAAGGCCCATAATGGATTTGATGATTTCCAGCTCATCATCCCGCTGGAACTGCTTGCCCAGGCCAGGAAAATCCAAGGCATCTTCAATCTGGTTTTTGCCATAATCGGGGCAATCACCTTATTCGTCGGCGGCATCGGGATTATGAATATCATGCTCGCCAATATCTCGGAACGAATCCACGAAATAGGCCTCCGTCGCGCTGTCGGTGCCCGACCGGAACATATTCTTATTCAGTTCCTTGGCGAGGCTGTGCTGCTCACCCTTATCGGCGGAATTATCGGCATTCTCTGCGGAGTTCTGCTCGCCTCTTTTCTCGGCAGGCTGACCGGCTGGCCCATTGGTTTTTCTCTGCCCGTGCTTCTTCTTCCTCTGGCCATCTCCGTTATGACCGGCCTCTTTTTCGGAATCTATCCGGCACGTAAAGCTGCGGCAATGGATCCTATCCAAGCCCTTGGTAGCCCTTCTTGATACCTTTACAGAGGATCTTTTCTCCTGAAATGAAGGGATTGACACGTTCATTGCAGTGGAGTAGAACAATATTCAGAGTATCCAACGTACAGACACACACGTACAGGCACACCCTTAAAAGGAGGACAACGTGAAACACAGACCTGTTTTTCGCTTCATATCCATATCCATGATCTGGCTGTACAGCACAGCCCTTGCCCAGGCCGGTCAGGTCATTACGCAGGATGAGCGGGCTTGGGCCCGACAGATCCTGACCCAAGAAAAGGCCTTAGGAAAAAGAAAGACCCAGAACTCTCTTGTTGTTTTGTATTTCAACAACAGATCAGGCCGTGAGGAGTTGACCCCGTTGCAAAAGGGTTTGACAGTGCTGCTGATCAGGGATCTTGCCAAGGTGAAACAGGTTGAAGTGGTGGAGCGAACCAAGATGCAGGCGCTCCTGGATGAAATGGAACTGGGGACCTCCGGCCTAATGGACGCGGAAACCGCTCCGGAAGTCGGTGTGTTGCTCAGGACCAGCTCTGTTGCTGGCGGAGATATTCTCCAGGGAACAACTGCGGAGCTGGAAATCAATGCTGCTGTTTTTGATGTGTCTTTGGACAAGTTTACGCCCTTGCAACCGGTGGTCGGATCAGTGAATGAGATCGCCAAGCTGGAAAAGAAGGTCTTATTCAGCATTCTGGCACATATGCAGATTGTTCTTTCTCCGCCAGAGAAGGCGGCGCTTGCACGCCCCCTCTCCACCAGTACCGCTGCTCTGCTGGCCTTATTTGCCGGTATAGATTACTCGGACAGGGGCTTATACCTCAGAGCAGCTCAGATGTATAAGCAGGCCTTGCTGGAAGATCCAAAACTGAAAATGGCCAAGAATGCCCTTGAGGAGTTAAAGGGCATGGGGCTTGTCACGGCTGAAGAGTTGGGCGAGAAAAAAATGAAAAAGCAGACTGCCGCTCCTCCTACTCCTCCTGCTCCCACCACCGTCGCTCCTCCCGCTACTGCTGGCACATTCCCGGAAATTGACGAGGGCCTCTCCACAGGAAACATCGTTGCCATCGGGCTTGGTATGGCTGCTGTGGGAGGAGGACTGGCCCTTGCGCTGGGCGGACAAAGTGATGACGACTCTTCATCAACCCCTGCGGCGGATCCAGAAGACACAACGTCACCAACTGTCACGACTGATCCGGCGGAAAATACCGTCCTGGACTGCGCTGGGGGGAATATCCTTTTTTCCTTTTCCGAGGCAATGGCAGGTACTGGTGAGGCCCTTCTCTCAAACGGCGGGACCATCCAGCAGGGTTGGCGAGGCGATAGGGTCTACGAAGTCAGCTGGTCATCAGCTGATGAGAGCATATGCAATAACTTGTCGGCAATAATGGTGACCTTGAGTGGGTTCAAGGACGTATCAGAGAACCTGCTGGCAGAACCGATCAGCTTTAGCTACGCTTCTAATGAGCAAGAACTGTAGCTAACTTCGCCCTGATAGATAGCCTCGTCGTTCCTTGAACGGCGGGGTTTTCCCCTCCCTCTCTTTCCCTTCTTCTCCCCTCAAACAACCTTCATCGTAGCGCATCCGGGCGACCTGTCATTTTCAGAGCCGCCTGGTAGCTGCGTCGTATATTTCCTTATCTCGACGTGGGCCGACCGCCAGAACGTACACAGTCACGGTTGTTTCCGTCACCTGATAGACCACCCGATAATCACCTATCCTCAATTTTCGGAACGCGGACAGATTACCGGAAAGCGGCGCACCGAACTGCACAGGAGCGGTGACCAGCTTTTTGCCGATGGCCCGCAGAATACGCCGGGCAGCAGCTGGCCCGACTCGGTATAGGTCGTCCTCCACAGCAGGATGATAGATGACTTTCCAGCTCATTGATTGATTTTTTTAACATTTCCTCGTGGGAAAGGGCGTTCTCCGGCGCAAAGGTCTGTAAGCGGGCAAGGGCTAGGGCACCGAGTCGCAGATCCTCCAGCTCTTCTTCCAAGGCCTCATAGGCTTCAAAAGAGAGAAGAACCGCCTTGGGGGCGTTGTTTTTCAGAATAATCAATTTGTCCTTATCCCCCTGTTCCAGAGAATCCAGAGCGGCAGCTGTTTTTTTGGCCAAGGCTGTGGCGGAAAGATAGTCGGTGGCGGGCATGGGTGAGACCTCCTTATGTTATGCATAATTGCATGTGCAATTGTATGTATAATTACATGCAGCATAACAAAACAATCCTGCCCGGTCAAGAGGATAAGATGCGGATGAACCGTCATTTCCACGATTCCGTAGGGGAACGGCGTGCCGTGCCCTGAAATACCTCCGTTGCGGTCGGCAAAAAAGGGCGACCGCCGGTCGCCCCTACGTCGTAACCCCGTTCCAAAACCGGTCAAGTCGACACCAAGATGAAGAGCCTCTATGGAATCGATAAAAAAGTCGTAACCCCGTTCCAAAACCGGTCAAGTCGACACCTGCACCCCTTTTTCACGACCCAAAATCAACATCTTGCAATACGGTTTGCGGGCGGTGCCGTTTCGACACCCTGCTGCCGCGCTCAAACCCTTAAAAAATCCCGTTTTCTTCAATAATATCAACATGCGGCGCGTTTCACCTCCTTGTTTCCAACTAACCACTTAAATACACGTTATTTTATCCACTTCCCCTCCTTTTTAAAGTTCAATTGCACGGACGGGCCGTGGTGATTGATTTTATTCAACTTCTTACCCTTACTCTTTTCCGCCCCAAAAAGCAACTCAATCCTCTTCCGCCAGAAAGCGGGCCACCCGATCCCGCTTTTCCGCCAGGGAATGCCCATCCCATTCCTTCTCATACTCGGGCCAATCACCCACCACCTGCTCTTCCGGTAAATGATAGCCCACCTGACCCGTGGGCAGGTCGATCATCAGCACGGGCCAGCCCGGTGAGTCCGGGTCCTGGCGCAACCCCGCCTTCATGCCCAGTTGTTGAGCCAATTTTGCCAGGGCCTGCACGGTTTGGTTGCGGTCGTA
>MTKO01000046.1 GCA_004028505.1 Candidatus Electrothrix aarhusensis | reverse complement strand
GTCAGAAATTTTCATCGAATGTAAATTGGGTAGATGCATTTCTTTCAATTTTCTTTAAATTGTCACAATGCAACTGATCAATAATAATCCTGAATGAATCTGTTTTTATTACCCATGGATTTTTGCAACCATGGTCGAAGTTGTAAATATCGTATTTTTTCATATAACGTGTAGTTGAGCAGCGAGCTTCAGCGAGTCCGACTCGAACGCTTTGTTATGGATTTATTGCACTATTTCATTTTAATTATTTTGTTAATAAACAGATAGTTGGCGAATTCTCTCCCTGTCAATCTATCAACAATATTTCCATCATCATCCACAAACCTATATTCTGATAATAGTTGAACTATTAGTTCAACACCCTGCTTTTCAAAAGAATTAAAAATATCTTTCATTATAGCCCAAACAACAACTGACCTACCAATAACTTGTTTTTTTTGGTCTTGGGTGTAAATAACAACAGGATTATATTTATTGTTAAGATAATGGCCAAAAAGGAAGAAATACAATAGCTCCAAATCAAATCGATCTGAATCATTTTTCAGCTGTTTCATAGCTTGGTCTATGGTGTCTCTTACACTAGGTGAAAGTTCTTTTTCCTCCCTGGTTATCGTGCGATCAATCCATGAACTTTTAAATGACCTGATTAGAACAACATTACGTTTTTCAGTAAAATATTCAGCTAAGGCACCTGTTTTGTTTAACACTCTTATTTCTTGATCTATACCTTTGGGGTAATAGGGATACCTGTGCTGATAATCGACAGATAGAAGGTCAATTAAGTCTGATATGATATTTGAAGACCGCTTGCTAGAATAAGATTCAAATAAAGCCTCATAGAATTGTCCTTTTTTGAATGTAGGAGATTGGTATTCTTTTTCAACTTTTACCCTCTCATTAAACACTTGTTTCGTAATTAATTTTGAATATTCGGTAGCAGCCAAGTTACGGACACACAAGGCGTAATCAATAACTGATGTATTGTTTATCTGTTGATATGAACTAGCATATTGAGTGAGGTCACTCTTGGAAGGTGATATATCCGATAATTTTTTAGGAATATTCACCTTTGGAATTTTATATCCGATATACTCGCAAAAACCAAATAGGGTTGATGCCAAATAGCAATTGTCTGGAATGTCCTGCAACTGCGACAGTATCACATCATGGATACCGTTAGTATTTTTAGATATTTTCTTATATACATTTGTATCTATTAAAATTGCTTTGTCCAAAGTAATCCTATTGCTTATAATATTTATTTCTCATAACAGTGTTGACAAGTGAAAAAACTGTCTACTTATTACTTTTTCCTTCATTTTGTCCATATTATCCGACATTATCACATCCCTTATGGACAGCGCAGTAAAATTTATTCCGAATTCTAACTTTAATCTTATGGATCAAGTACATGAACAGTAAAGAAGAGTAACAAAAGGCAAATAATCCCGGCCCAAGCAGTGCTGGGAACCGGGATCGGCAGGCGAGAGCGGTAGAGTCAGGCTACTCTTTCTTCTCCTCTTTCCAATCAGGACGCAAATGCAGCTCAGTAAGGATCATCAGCAGGCGATACACGCCAAAGGCGATACCGCCGTGGGGCGGTGCCCCGGAATATAATACTGCGAATAAATCATTTATAAAACTCAGATTCATACCCAACAGTGAACTGGTTATTTGAGTTGTTGCGTATACCCAGAAAATGGGTATTGTTTTTGTCAAATGGGCAAATTGGTGCTGCACAAAGTTCAAACCCAAATTTCTTATAAAAATTCGGCTCACCCAAGACAAAAATGGTTTTATCCTTTATTTCAGGCTGCCTCAAGGCAAAACAAAGCAACTCTGAGCCTACCCCTTGCTTTTGAAAATCCGATTTTACAGCCATCGGTCCCAAATGCAAGCCGCAGATATCAGAGCCGTTATAGGCCTTAGAAAAAGCAATATAGCCAATTACTGTGTTGGAGTGAATACACACCCATTCATGAACGCCCCTTCCATTCTTATGGAATTTTTCAACTAATTGTCTTTCATATGTGCTACGAGGAAACGCCTGACGCAATAATGCATAGGCTTTGCCAAAATTTTCTGGAGTAAGCTTGCGTATTTTCATCTTTCTCTCTTCAATTTCTTACAATTCGTGGAGTTCGACAGCCCTTATAGCATCAGCAGCAGAACTCGTTATTCCGCTTGTATAACCTGAACCTTCGCCTATTGGATACAAGTTTTTTATATTTACTGATTCAAAGTTGTCATTGCGTTTAATCCGTACAGGAGATGACGTTCTTGTTTCCGCACCGAGTAATATCGCCTGATTTGAAACAAACAAGGGTACTTCTTCTTTCCATTTATTAAATGCCGCCACCAGTTGCTCAATCACAAATCCAGGAAAGATGTCCTTCATATCAGCAGGAACGGCTCCCATCTTATACGAGTTTTCATGTAAGTCAGCAGAGCCCTTCTCTCCTAAAAAATTCATCAAATTTTGGGCAGGGACTTTCCAGTTTTTCCCTCCTTGGTTAAAGGCCTTCCGCTCAATCTCTTTTTGGAACGTTATGCCAGCCAATGGACTGATTGATGTATAATCGTCAGTATGACAGCGTACTACCAGTGCTGCATTTGAAAATGGTGATGCTCGTCGTGAGTAGCTCATGCCGTTTAAAACCAACATGCCTTGCTCGGATGAAGCATTAACGACCTCGCCTCCAGGGCACATGCAAAATGTATAAACCCCTCTTTTAATTTTTCGGTTCGTATAATTCAAAGAATAGGTGGCAGCGCCCAACCCTGGAAAATTATGGTATTTTGCACCATATCGCATACGATTTATAGTCTCGACAGGATGCTCAATTCGCACACCAACAGAAAGTGGCTTCTGCTCAAGAGCAACACCTTTTTTATGCATCATCTCAACTGTATCGCGCGCAGAATGTCCCAAAGCAATATAGATGCGAGATGAATGATATTCCTTTTCACCATTTATTATAATACCTGAGGCCTTACCCTCTGATATCAAGATGTCCGTCATTTTTGCGCCGTAATGTATTTCACCTCCTCTCTCAAGAATATAGCGTCTCATATTACGAACTATTTTGCACAACACATCCGTTCCCAAATGTGGTTTGCTGATGTACTCGATTTCATCGGGCGCACCAAATTGAACAAAGGTTTTCAATACCCTATTTGTAGAGCTTTTATTATTATTTCTCCGGGAGAACAATTTGCCGTCTGAGTATGAACCGGCACCGCCTTCGCCAAATTGAATATTTGATTCAGGATGTAACACCCTTTCTTTTATAAATTTTTGAACATCAATCGAGCGTTTCTCTAACTTTTCACCTCGTTCGAAGATTAAAGGTTTGTGCCCACAAGCTATAAGTTCAAGTGCCGCAAATATTCCAGCAGGGCCAAAACCAACAATGATAGGGTTAGCCTTACGTGCTGCCTTCCTGGTTTCTTGTATTTGTTCTCTATATTTGGGGAAATTTTGCTTGTTTTCATAGCTGTCACTGACGCTGACAACAAGTGATACTATGTAATAAAATTGACCTTGATCTTTTAAATCCAGAAATTTGCTCAGAAATTTCGAGATAGATACCCCTTCGCCTATTCCCATTTTTTTGGAAGCAGCATGTACATATTCATCCATCCCATCTTTTTCAAGAGGAATGCGCAAATTATTAATTATTAGATTCAGGGGAATACTCCTCGTTGTCGAAAAAAATGGTGTCAATTTAGGGGCACTAGAGGATCTTGTACTAAGTACTTACTCTGTAAAGAGAAAAGAGTAACAAGAAAAGCAAAAAAATCCCGGTCCAAGCAGTGCTAGGAACCGGGATCGCGGCAGGCGGGATCGGTAAAGTCAGGCTACTCTTTCTTTTCCTCTTTCCAATCAGGCCGGAGATGCAACTCAGTAAGCTGCTTCCTGGCAACCGAAGCCGGAGCCTCGGTAAGCGGACAGGTGGCTTTCTGGGTTTTAGGGAAGGCGATCACGTCCCGGATGGAGCTGGAACCGGTCAGGATCATCAGCAGGCGATCCACACCAAAGGCGATACCACCGTGGGGGCGGGCCCCGAACTCCAGGGCATTCAACAGAAAACCAAATTTATCCTCAGCCTCTTCCTCGTCAATCCCCAGCACCTTGAGCACCCTTGCCTGAATATCCGGCTGATGGATACGGATAGAACCACCGCCGATCTCATTGCCGTTCAGCACCAGATCGTAGGCGCGACTCTTGACCTTGCCCGGATCGCTTTCCAGCATATCAAGATGCTCTTCAAAAGGAGCGGTAAAGGGATGATGTACGGAAGAATACCGTTTCCGATCGGCATCATACTCCACTAAAGGAAAATCGGTGATCCAGAGGAAATCAAAGGTATTCTCATCCAGCAGATCAAGCCGACGGGCCAGCTCCAGGCGTAACTCGGCCAAAACCTGATTGACCGTGGATGCATCGTCCGCACCGAACAGGATCAGATCGCCCGGCTCAGCATCTAGGGCCTTGCCCATAGCGGCCAGCTCGTCCTCGTTAAAGAACTTAGTAATGGGCGACTGCCACTCTCCCTCTTTTATCTTGATCCAAGCCATTCCCTTGGCCCCGAAGGTACCGGCAAAGTTGGTCAAATCGTCCAGATCCTTACGGGAGAAGGTTCCACAACCCTTGGCATTGATCGCCTTGACTACCCCACCCTTTTCAATGATGGAATTGAACACCTTGAAGCCGCAACCGCGCAGGGTTTCGGTCAGGTCGGTCAGCTCCAGGCCGAAGCGGGTATCCGGGCGATCTGTTCCGTAGCGGGCAACAGCCTCGTCGTATTTCATCCGACGAAAAGGAGGTTCCAGATCTATATCCCGAGTCGCCTTGAACACGGCCTTGACCATGCCCTCACTGATGCCGATGATATCATCCTCACCAACAAAACTCAGCTCCATATCGATCTGGGTGAATTCCGGCTGGCGGTCGGCCCGCAGGTCTTCGTCCCGAAAGCATTTGACGACCTGAAAATAGCGTTCCATCCCGGCGATCATCAGCATTTGCTTAAACAGCTGCGGCGACTGGGGCAGCGCATAAAACTTACCCGCATTCACTCGGCTGGGCACCAGATAATCCCGCGCCCCTTCCGGGGTAGAGCGGGTGAGCATCGGCGTCTCGATCTCCAGAAAATCGCTTTCCGTAAGATAATTACGGACGGTCTGGACAGCCTTATGACGCATGATCAGGTTATTGGCGATTTCCGGTCGTCGCAGGTCAAGATAGCGGTATTGAAGGCGGAGATTATCCGAGATCTCGCTGATCTCATCCAGGGGGAACGGCGGGGTCTTACTGGTGTTGAGGATGGTCAGCTCGCTGACCAGCACCTCGATATCGCCGGTTTTTAGCTTAGTATTAGCCATGTCACCGGGGCGTTGTTCCACCTTACCTTTGATAGCCAAGACCCACTCAGAACGCAGCTGATGCGCCTTTTCATGGACGTCGGGATTGATCTCTGGATTGAAAACAACCTGGGTAATGCCGTAGCGATCGCGCAGGTCGATAAAAATAACACCGCCGTGGTCACGGCGACGAAGAACCCAGCCCATCAGGACGACTTCCTGATTCAGGTTGTCCAGGCCGAGTGTATTACAGTCATGTGTGCGCCGCAGCGCTCCCATTGATTCCATATTATTCTCTTTTTTTTTCGGAAACATTCAAAAAAATGTAAGTAGTGCTCAAGCACCATCATCTTCTAACGAAAACAAGTTGTTCTTCCATGAGGAAACCCTGGACACCATGTGTCAAAACATTGCTCAATGTTGGTTTCAAGTGGTTCCATTGTATAGGTATCAAAACTCATAGCAGTACCATCGGCCTTCCAGAGATTTGTCTTAAGTTCTATTTCCTCGCCTCCAACAGTTACATAAGAAAGTGCTTCCAGTTTTTCCATTCGGTTCAAAAATGTAAAGTCAACAATCGCCTCAAACGAACCCGTTACCGGATCAACGTCAACTGTCACTGATTCATCTGGATTTTCACTATAAATATAACTAAGATCCCATTGGTCATACCATCGAGCAAGACATGTGAATTGCGGTTTTCCATTATATATATTAAATGTGAGGCGTTCAGGAGGGAAAATTTGTCCTTTATCTATGCTCCCTCGGATGTAGAAGCTGTGTCCATTATTTTCATGATCAATCCAGCCGTCTCCAGGGGTGGTAACTTTGATTTTCGAGGTGGCAATATCCATTATATCCGAATCAGGACCGTTAGCTTGATAAACCTTGTAAGTCATCTCAGCAATTTGCTCTTGCATTGAGCCGCCAAACATCCAAAAATCAGGGTCAACACCTTCCCAAGCGAAACCACCATTATCAGGTGCTGCCCAAACAGGAAGCACTGTACCAACAACCCATTCATATTCCACCCCCTTATGATTAGGATCATATACAGTAAGTGTATTGTGAGCGAGATCATATCCAGAGGCCACCAAGGCGTGACCTGTTTTAATACATGTATTTTGTTCTGTTCTCCACCCCGAAACACCGATAACAATAGGTTGCCCTGTTGATTTCATATAACGAGCGGCGGCTTCTATATTGCTGCTTTCTATACAGGTAAATCCTTCAGCAGTATTGCATTCCCGTATAAGCCATTCATTGTAGGAATTCTGCATGTATCCTGCAATCAAGTGCTGTTCGATCCATCCCGGAACGCCATTTATCTCTTTTTTAAAATTATTATAGAGTCCACCATAACGGCTTTTATTTTTAACAAAATGATAAACTGAAAAAAAGGACATCCCAGCACAGTTTCCATCAATAGTACCAAATAGATTATCTCCAGTATTGTTTATCTGAAATCCATCTTCAGCAGGATCAAATCCAGTATCAAATGCTACATCTACACCTGTAGTCAATCGAGCTATTAAAAAATCTGAGGCATGCTGTGTTGAAAACGTAACACTTTGACCATTCCGTTCTTTAATAGTCATCGGCCAAAGTTGCCCATCGTCATCTGCATAAAAAGGCATCGAATCTTCCGGCATAGCATCAAGAGTGACTGTAACTGATACTGGTTTTCTGAATATATTTTGGCCTACAGGTGTCATGGAAAAGGCTTTAACAACATCAACATCTCCGACCACCTTTTTGTAATCGGAATAAGATGTCACCTCAACCACATCGGCTCGCTCTACAGCAAAGTCTGGAAAATCAATGCTCAAAAATGAGAGCTTTTCTGAACCGGTATATTGCGTTCCAAGCGGAGACAACCGAAAAGTTTCATTTGATTTGTTTTTTGCCAATATTGCTGGCAGAAACGTAAGGATAGACGACTCACTGTTACCGATTTCCGGTGTCAAAACAGAGATAACTGCTGCAAATCCTAGTAAAGCTGCATAGTTAATTTTCACAAAAGACACCTGTTCGTTAAATTTATTTTATACAACGATCAGCAATGACGATAAAAAATTCGTCAGAATCTTCACGCCTCCTGATTAACCATAGCCACCAAAATCCCGACAATCTTGCCCGGATCAGTAATATGATATTCCGGCACATCAATATATGCAATTCCGTCCTCATACTTCAAAAACTTCCACGCATTTCCTGTTGTCACAGCACCGTAAATCTTTGCAAGATCCACGACCCCCTCCTGCTCATTGAACAGACGAGAAGCATACATTTCAGCAATACACTGACCCAACCCACTACCAATATTTTCATTCTTCGCTTCAACAACGGCGACAACCGGCGCATTCAGATAATACTGTTCCGGCGATTTACTGATAACAAAATCGCAAAATCCGTTCAGATCTCGCTGCTTATCAATATCCAGGCGCACTCCAGAAAAAAAGCTGACCTGATCATTGAGAATACGACGTACTTCCAGCAACATATTTGCAATAATCAACTCGGAACGAACCTTTTCCGTTCCAACAGCCAAGGCCAAGGGCACGTTATATCTCAGCGTCTCTGCCAGATACTCGCTTATGCCGACAGCATCGACAGAGGAATACAGCTCCTGATCCTCTACCACACTGATACCAAGATTCTCTTTGACCTTTTTCAGGGTAAAATCACTGTACGGCATGCGCGCTACCTCCCGGTAATTATCTCTGCCAACTCCAATGTTCCTTCCTGTAACAGAAAACAACAACTGAAAAATATGGGCTTTTCAAGAATACATGAGAACTTTTCGCACAAACGCCCTCCATTCTTCAGGTGCTTCAACGACCTTGAATCCTGCAACCAAGACAATGTCATCCTTTCTCCGCCAGCGCGGAACGACTTTCAGCTTATAGCAATCAAAATTCGGCCCTCCGGAAACCACGAGAGTATATCTTTTGCCTTCCACGGAAAATTTTATCGGCAGCTCACTGAGCCGAAGGCCACTCAACGACACATCCTCTACCCTTCCGGCATAGACAAAATATCCGTCGGCAACATCAGCAATGTATCCTTCCAGTTTTACCCTGATGCGTCGCCGTTTTTCAATTTGCTCGTCCATATATTCCTCTCGTTTTATTAGCTTATCTGCTGATAATCGTTTTAGGATCAAGCCTTATCTGGAGCAATCACCTCTGCTAACATAGCCGCCCCTTCTTGAAGGGAAAATTCGTTCTGCTCCTGGGTATCCATATTCCGCAGAATTCCCCTGCCCTGTTCCAGCTCTTGCTCACCGATGATCAGGGTAAAACCTGCTTTAAGCCGGCCAGCCTGCTTCATCTGGGCCTTGAGGCTACGGTTACTGTAATCCATAGCCGCTTGCAGCCCGAGCTTACGCAGCTGATGAACAAAAGGCGCGGCAAAGGCTATAGCCTGCTCACCGAGTGCGGCAATAAAAATATCCGCACCGCCCTGCTCTTCCTGCTGTCCTTCCTGCTGCTGCATCAGGAGACAGAGTCGCTCCATCCCCATAGCAAAACCGATGCCGGGAGTGTTTTTTGGGCCGCCGAGCTGCTCGACTAAGCCGTCATAACGCCCGCCTGCTGCCACTGCGGCTTGGGCACCAAGATCTGTTGTCAAAAACTCAAAGGTGGTGCGGTTATAGTAATCCAAGCCACGCACCATAAAACGATTCAGGGTGTACGAGACCTCAAGTCGGTCCAACTGCTTCCGTACTGCCGCGAAATGCTCTTCACAGGCAGAGCAGAGATTATCGACGATAGAGGGAGCTTCCTGCACCATTGCCCGGCATCCCTGCTGCTTACAATCCAGCACGCGGAGAGGATTTTTTTCGATCCGCCGTTTGCAATCATCACACAAGCTGTCGTGACGCTCATGGAGATAGGCAATCAGCTTTTTGCGAAAATCAGGTCTGCACTCCGGGCAGCCAAGGGAATTTATTTCAAGACTGACATCCAGGTTCAACTCATTCAGCAGCATTTGTCCCATTGCCATCAACTCGGCATCAACCTGCGGCTCCTGCGCTCCGATGACCTCTACGTCAACCTGATGAAACTGGCGCTGCCGACCCTTCTGCGGACGTTCGTGACGAAATACAGGCCCGATACTGAAAAGTCGCTGTATCGGTTGCCGTACTTGGAGGCCATGCTCAACATAGGCACGCAGCAGGGAGGCTGTGATCTCCGGGCGCATGGTAATCCCCTTGTCGACAAAGGTATACATCTCCTTTTCAACAATATCCGTGGCCTCACCAATGGAACGAGCAAAAAGCTCGGTTTTTTCCAGAATAGGCAAACGAATTTCATTAATGCCGAAACGGCGAAAAATATCGCGAGCTGTTTTTTCGATTTTTTGCCAGTAAACAATTTCATCCGACAGAATATCTTTTACTCCGTTAATCGCCTTAATTTTCAACGTGTACTCCTCAAATTGTCCGTCTTAGGGTGCTTTAGGGGGCAATCTTTCCTTTCAGCGAAACAAGGAAAGAAAAAGTTCAAACTTAATTCATTTAACCTGGAAAAGTCAAGCCGATCTCGTAGGAATATGGTACCCTGAGAAAATTTTTTAAATACGGCTTGACGGGGGATACTTGACAAAGCGATCATGGCGTAGCATTATGGATATAATGCAAACTCTTCCGGCGTCCCTGTCATTTTATACGGAGAGAATATAATGAAACAAAGAGAATATTAATGAAATTACCTGAACTTAAAATCGGTTCTTTCACCGCTCGGATCCCTCTTATCCAGGGGGGAATGTCCGTACGGGTATCGACCTCGGCACTGGCAATTCCTGTAGCGGCCTGCGGAGGCATCGGTACCATTGGCGGTTCCGGTATTCCGGTCCCTGAACTGAAAGAAGATATCCGTAAGGCCAAATCTGCGACTGACGGTATTATTGCGGTAAATATCATGTATGCCATGAAAAATTTTCACGATCTTGTCATGGCTTCCATTGAGGCCGGAGTGGATATGATTATAACCGGGGCTGGATTTTCCCGGGATATTTTTAAAATCGGCAAACAGTATAATACCCCTATCGTCTCCATTGTTTCTTCACCATCCTTTGCCCGACTGGCTGAAAAACTTGGAGCTGCTGCCATTGTTGTCGAGGCGGCAGAAGCTGGCGGGCACCTCGGTACGGACAAGCCTCTGCGGGAAATTTTCCCGGTGATCCGCAAAGTGGTTTCCAAGGTGCCCTTGATTGCGGCAGGCGGTGTCACCAACGGCTTTGAAATGGCTGAGATGATGGATAAATATGGCGCTGATGGCATCCAGATTGCCTCCCGCTTTGTCCTGAGTGAGGAGTGCTCTGTTTCTCAAGAGTTTAAAGATACCTACCTGAAAGCACAAAAAGAAGACATTATCAATGTGCAGTCGCCCGTCGGCATGACAGGACGAGCCGTTAAGACTGATTTTATCAGGCGCATGGAAGAAGGAGAAGATGTCTCTCCAGAGAAATGTAAATTCAAATGCCTCAAAAAATGCAGCTACAAGTACTGCATTAATGATCGTCTCGTTGCGTCCTGTAAAGGTGATGTTGATAACGGACTGGTTTTTTGTGGGGCTAATGCCTATAAAATGAAAGAAATCCTGCCGGTCAAGGAAATCTTCAAAAGATTTGTCCATGATGCGGAATCCGTGTACAAAGAGAACAATATGCAGCGCAAAGAAGGAAGCACGGAGACCGCCTGACCACAGTGAAATTCCATACAGCCTTCTCTTCAACCTCCTCAAACTGTCATTGCCGAGTATACATCCGGTCCGGGCTATCCTGAGCAGACTCGTAAGGAAGGCTTTTCGTATCAGAGCGTAAACTCTGTGATAAAGTTATTTGAGACCAGTATGCAACCATGAACGGTACCATAGAAAATGATTCGCAACTGACTGAAGCAAAAGAAGACCGTAGACACATCATTCTTTCACAGGAAGAACACCCTATCCTTGAGAAGGATATTGAATCCGAGGCCCTTAAGGTCCTCTACAGGTTACGGGATGCCGGGTACTCAGGGTATCTTGTCGGCGGCGGAGTACGCGACCTCTACCTCGGTAATCAGCCAAAAGACTTTGATATCTCCACCAATGCCCGTCCCGGCCAACTGCGTAAGCTTTTTCGCAATTCCAGGACTATAGGAAGGCGCTTTCGTCTGGTGCAGGTCTTTTTCAAGGGCAATAAAATCATTGAAGTCTCTACCCTGCGCTCCCAAAGTGAGTATGACAGCAATGATCCGGACAAGGTACTGCCTGCAAACAATACCTTTGGCACCTTGGAAGAAGATGCCTTCCGTCGCGACCTGACCATCAACTCTCTTTTTTATGAGATTGAAAGCAAAACGCTTATCGATTATGTCGGTGGTGTCCAAGACTTGACGGACGGTATTATCCGCATTGTTGGCGAGCCTGAACAACGCATTATTCGGGATCCGGTCCGTATGCTCCGGGCGATTCGCCATGCTGCCCGTAATGGCTTCAAGATTGAGAAAAAGACCTTGGATGCCATCAGTAACCATGCGGATAAACTTGATCTCTGTCCCACCTCTCGAATCAGAGACGAGCTGCTCAAGGACCTGCGCGGCGGCACCAGTAAGCCTTGGGCCGAATTAGCTCTCCAAACAGGTATCTTTTCCACCCTGTTTCCCTTTTATAAGGAGCTGTTCAACGATGTGACACAGGGAGAGGCCGTTAAAGGCGAATTACTGGCCATGCTGGGCGCTTTGGACAACATTTATTGCCAAGGTAAGGGCAAAGGACGAGTAGTCCTTGAGGATGCCATCCTCTTTGCTTTGCTGATCTTTCCCTGGGCACTGCGGCATTTCGACCTGCTCAATCAGGAACTCAAAGGGCCGGTATATCACCGCCTGTCAAAATCTATCAGAAGCGAGCTTGATCAGGTTTTCGCCCGTCGTCTTAATCTCAAACGTGCGATCAAGGACAAAATCACCACCCTGTTCGTGAACATGTCCTCCTTGCAAAAAAATCGGAAGAATGACACTTGGCCTGCTTGGCTCCGCAAAAAGAGTTACTTTCCTGATTGTTCCCGTTTCTATGCCCTGTACCAAGAGGCAATTGCCGGGGAAGCATTGACCGATCTCAAGCAATTTATTGTAGAGGCTCCACAACACGTTGAACATGTTGAACATGTTGCAGAGGTTCAGGAAGCGCCTGATCTACTGGCTGGGGCGAACACATCAGAAACACCGCGTCGCGGGGGGAGAAGAGGAGGCAATAATCCGGCCTTTAGTAATGAGAAGCACGGAGTGTTCGGACTACGCAAAGGCTGAGAAAAGATAGGGTTACGTGCGTTTTCTCCTCTACAATATTCGCTACGGGACTGGGACCAGAATCGGAAACTCAATTCCATTTCCCAGTTCCTATGCGGAATATTGAAACGCTCAACAAAGAATTTATCATTCCTTTCTTGCATATTCATTTACTTGTCAGTAATCTCTAGGAGATACAAAGAAATTATCCCGGTCCTAAACAACGAGCAACCGGATAATGAACAAAAAACGCAAAACACTTCCAGCCGCCGAACTCTCCGGCCAATACCTTGTCTTTACGGGAAAGCTGACAATCACCCGTAAAGAGGCGACTGCCTTTGTCAAAAAAATGGGGTGCTGTGTGCAATCCTCAGTGACCCGAAAAACCACCCTCCTCGTGCTTGGAAGTCAGGATAAAAAAAGACTACGACAAGGACACCGCAGGAGCTTGAAACATGATGCGGTGAAGAAACGCATTAAAGAAGGACAGGCTATCACAATCCTCCAACAAGAAGAATTCTATATACTGATCCACTGTCCGATCCAACGCTCTCTACTTAATCTCGTTGCTCATCCCATCCCAAAGAAGCGCAGAACATCTCCCAAGAAAAAAGAAGTTGAAGTATTGTCAGCACGTAAAAAGACTTGCGCGACAATCGTCTCTGTAGAAAAGTCGCAATACCCTAAAACGATATAACGCATCTGTTTGTACCAAACTCCCTACACATGCCCTTACACAGGGACAAAAGGTGTAACCCTTTATCATAAAAAGAATTCGTTCGTTTGTTCAGAAATTATTCTGTTCATTTTCATGCAAGAGTTTCTGCATGAAGCGTTGTATATTTTTATCGGTTTTTTTCCGCCGCTCCAGATAATCAGCATAAGAGGGATATGAAGCATAGGCTTCCGCCTCTTCATCGCTCATATCCATTGTGAACGAATACCATGAATTGGTTTTCAGAACGTAATACTCCCCTTCTTTCCATGAGTTCCCCTGAAAATATATCCAAAATATTAAGACGTTACTCTGCCACTATATTGCTTACCTTTCGAAAGAAAAGCTGGCGATAAAATGCAAAGACGAAAAAGTCATCTCTTTTATGCACCCAACGACTTTGACAAAAACTCATTGTTTGTTTAAGTTGGACCACTGATTACCCAAATTTTATCCTTTCCTGAAAAAAAACCATGTCAACACGAGGATTCATGCGCGGTGCTATCCGCGTAGCAAAGGCTATTGACAGAGCGAATCGGCAGGCTCAACGAGAAGCTGCAAAACGCCAACGACAACATGAACGCGCCGTTCAAGCGGAGATGCGAAAAGAGGAACAAAGACGGAAACAGCATGAACGCACTGTTCTGGCGATACAAAAAGAAGAAATCCGGCGTCAACGACAGCTGGAAAAAGAACAAACAGCAGCCGAAAAAGAGCGTATACGGCAGATGAAAGAAGAAAAAAAATCAAGGAAAGCAGCAATCAAAGAAAAAGAGAATTTGGCTGTAGCAACTCGACGACTTCAGCGCTCCGAAGCTAGAGAAAAACTTATTCAACAAATATTGAAATAAAACATGGATTTATTAATCATTCTAGTAATTATTACGATTACTGCGACCGCCACCTATTTTGTATCATTAATGATATTTAGAAGACAAGTTGATAGCTTATCTGAAATAAAAGAACAAATTAACGAGAAAAAACAAGAAATTGAAAGAATCCATGAGAAAATTACAGCCACGCAGGAAGCTTATAAAAAGAATGTCCAAAATGTTAAAAAAAGGCTTAATGAATTAAAGAAAAAAGATATTATCATTAAAGATAAAATTGAAAATTTAAGAAAAAAGGATGTATTGATCAAGTCAAAAAATAAGGATTTGAATGATTCTCTTGATATATTAGTTAAAAAAATAAATATAAAGAAAAACAAATTAAAGCACAATAGAACAGAGAACAAAAGAATTAATAATACTCGAAGGTAATGCAAGCTTGATAAAATCTAATCTTAATAAAGATTTGAAAAGCAGTTCAGATCTCAAAAACGAGATTCAAGGTTTTGAAGATACCCTGTACGATCTGAAAGCTGAACTTGATCTTTATAGTCGTATTAAAGAGTATGTTGGTTATGGAATATTTGAAGAACCTGAGTATCTTCATGAAACTCCCGAACGATATCAGGCAGAAATTAAGTTGGTTCGGGATAAGCAGAAAAGTATAGTAAAAGAAAATAAGGCGGTAGAACTTGCCGAAGATATTGAAATTGAGGGAAGCTCAAAAAACGGAGCTGCTGTTTTGAAAGGTCAAGCAAAACTTATGCTCCGTACATTCAATATAGAATGCGATAACTTATTAGGAAAGTTAAATCCATCAAATTTTGATCGTACATTAGAACGTATTGAAAAAATAGCGGAAGGACTTGAGAAAACAACAGTCAGCCTATCAAGCGGAATGACACTTCCTTATATCGAGCTGAAATTTGAAGAATGTCGTTTGCTATATGAATATAAACTCAAAAAGGCTGCGCAAGATGAAGAACAACGTTTAATACGTGAACAAATGCGTGAGGAAGCAAGGCTTAAAAAAGAGTACGAAAACTCTATTACTGACGCTAAAAGAGAAGAAAAACTGTTTAAAGGGTTATTAGAAAAAGCACAAGCACAATTAGGCAAAGCCCATGAAGAAGAAAAAGGTGAACTCGAAAACCAAGTTTTACTCTTGGAAACTCAGCTGAAAGAAGCTCAAGAAAAAGAACAGCGAGCAAAAAGCATGGCTGAACAAACTCGCAAGGGACATGTTTATATAGTCAGTAATATTGGCTCATTTGGTGAGGATGTGTATAAAATAGGCTTGAGCAGGCGGCTTGACCCCTTGGAGCGTGTAAAAGAATTAGGGGGAGCTCCGTACCCTTTCATTTTGATGTTCATGCAATGATATACAGTGATGATGCACCGGCTTTAGAAAGTGCCTTGCACAACCACCTCAATCCTGTACGACTAAATGCAGTCAACCGACGAAAAGAATTTTTCCAAGCTCCTCTCAGGGAAATAAAATCTGCCGTTGAAGAAATCGCTGGAGATGAAGCCGACTTTATCATGACTGCGGCAGCTGAAGAGTATTACGAAACTTTAAGACTTCAAGGTGATTCCTCCTCACCTCATGCAGTAACATAATACGAAGTAAATTAAATATTTGATGACCAGCAGGAAAATCTTCACGCCTCATCCCCTGCCTTCTGTAACTTCCTGAAAATCACTTCGGCTATATCATCCGCCCCGGTCGGTGCGTCCCTCTGCGGTTTTGCTAGTCCGGGATAATCTCTCCCTGTGGTTAACCAGAACCCTCTAATCAAAGCGCAAAAGAGAAAAGATTCTCCTCACAAAATCACACCAGAATTACACAGACGGAAAAAACAAAAAAAAGGGGTTGCAGCCAATCGGCTACAACCCCTTGAATATACTATGGTGCCCGGAGCGAGAATCGAACTCGCACAGTTACAAGAACCGAGGGATTTTAAGTCCCTTGCGTCTACCAGTTCCGCCATCCGGGCTTTTGCTTGGACAATTTTACACTGTTAAAAATGATTTGTCAATTAATGTGGTGCGAAAGTAAAGAATGGTTCATAATGGACCCGATTTTTATCAGAAGTTATTTGTGCAGGACTTACCTGCGATTGCCAAATCATACCTGACCTTGCCCCGCTACACCAAAAAATGCGTAAGTACCTTTTGTTTATCGCCCCCCTGCTGGTGTTCCTGGTCATCGGCCCTGCCGGTTATATCTTCCTGGAGGGCACCAGCTTCCTTGACGGGTTATACCTGACCATTATAACTATCAGCACTGTCGGGTACGGAGATATCGCCCCGACCACTTCGACGGGTCGGCTGTTTACTGTGCTGCTGATTTTTTCCGGGGTCGGCTATGTGATGTACATGTTCACCCAGATCACCGAGGCTATGGTTGAAGGGGGACTCCAACGTTTTGTCGAGAGAAGAAAAATGCATAAAAAAATGACACGGCTGCATGATCATTATATTATCTGCGGATTCGGGCGGATCGGCCAGGAAATCTGTTCGATTCTTCGCGAAAACAACCGTTCTTTTGTGGTGATTGAAAATAATGACGAGGTGATTCGAGAAATTGATCAACTCGGTTATATTGAATTACAAGGCGATGCTTCGGATGATGATATCTTGCTGGAAGCGGGAATCAAAAATGCCCGAGGCCTGGTTGCTGTAGTCTCTACAGATGCCGATAACCTGTATATCACCTTGACAGCGCGGGGGCTAAATCCCAACTTATTTATCCTGACCCGCTCCAGCGGGACGCCCGGTGTTGCCAAAAAACTGAGACGGGCAGGTGCCACCAAGGTGATATCGCCCTACTCCATTGGGGCTCACAGAATGGCACAACTCATTGTTCGGCCCACGGTGGTTGACTTTCTCGACCTTGCCATGCAGGCCCGTGAGCTGGGGCTCTGCATGGAAGAACTCCTGGTAACTGCTCATACATCTTTTGTCAACACAACCTTGATGAAATCCGGGCTCAGGAGCAAGTACGATATCATTGTGGTGGCCATAAAACGGCCTGATATCCCGATGATCTTTAATCCCGGCCCAAACACCGAAATTCAGGAAAATGATATCCTGATCGTTCTGGGCGATAATCAACAGATTTCTGCCTTAGAAAAAACTCTGTAGGGGCGACCGGCGGTCGCCCTGTTACCAACGATAGCCTTGTTGTTCAGGGAACGGCCCGCCGTGCCCCTACCGAAAAATTTTTAAATTTCCTCAAATATTCATCAGATGCGCCCTGCCCTGTCAATGCAATCCTGCATTTCCCGCACCGCCTGATCCAGCCCAACAAAGGCAGCACGAGCAATCACGGCATGACCGATGCTGAGTTCCTCAATAAAGGGGATGGCTGCAATGCGGGTGGTTGTCCGGTAATCAAGCCCGTGTCCTGCATTAACCCGCAAACCTTTTTCAAAGGCCAGTTCAGCAGCCTGTTCAATCAGATGGAATTCTTGATCCCGTTCTTTTTCATTTTCCGCATCGCAGTAGCGACCCGTGTGCAGCTCCACATAGGTGGCCCCAACCTCCAGGGATGCCTGAATCTGCTCCGCATCCGGATCAATAAAGAGCGAGACTGAAATCCCGGCGCTACTCATTTTACTGATGGTTTTGCGCAGCTTTTTTTCGTTACTGATAACATCCAGGCCGCCTTCGGTGGTCAGTTCCTTTCGCTTTTCCGGGACCAGAGTGATCATATCCGGCTTCAGGTCCAGCGCAATTGCAACAATTTCTTTTACATTGGCCATTTCCAAATTAAGCCGGGTTTTCACGGTCTGACGGAGCAGGCGAACATCCCGATCCTGGATATGACGACGATCTTCTCGGAGATGAACAACAATGCCCTTGGCACCGGCAAGTTCGCAGATTCCTGCGGCATGAACCGGATCCGGTTCCGCACCCCCTCGGGCCTGACGGATGGTGGATATATGATCGACATTAATAGCGAGTTGCGGCATTTTTTTTCTCCATGCGTGATGATGTTGGATTGAGCGAAAGAGTTCTTTTTCCCGGCTGAACATAATCTCGCTTGCTCGTCCGAAATTTCGTGATCATAACCGATAAGGTGGAGCAGGCCGTGAATAAGCAGCTCTGTCAGACGCCGATGCAGAGAGATGCCTTTTTCTTGCGCCTCTTTTTGCGCTGTTTCCACAGAAATAAGGATATCCCCCAGTTCATCAGGGATCTCGGCTGCCGGAAAGGAAAGCACATTGGTCGGTCCCGACTTGGAGCGGTACTGCTGGTTATAGGCGGTCATGGCCGAATCATCCATGAACACCACACTCACGGCGCTCTCGGGTTTCTCAATCTGGTTCAAGAGAAAAAGGATGCGGCTTCGGAGCAGTCCTTCATGTACTTGTAATAATAACAATGATGGTAATAATGCGTTGCTCTGCTTCTGATTCTGCTTGAGAAAATTATAGACAATATTAACAGGCATGGACCGGGCCGATGAGGTTAAAGGGTTTTTAGGGTAAATTCTTAGGAAAAAGACCATCCCAATAAAACGGAAAAAGATAGCAGAGTGTTGCTGTTTTGTCAACGGAACCAAGGTGCTGACTCGCCTTGTCTTCCCTGCTCAAAATAATTCTTTCTGTTTGATTTTACGAAGAAGCACAAGAGCCCCTCGGCCTTTGAATGATTCTTCTACGACTCTTTTTAACAGATCAAGATAAAAAGACCTTTCCCTTCTTGACAATTATCGCCTGTCTCGCTATATATAATTTCTTTTTCGATATCTTTTTGAGAAGACAGCTGAATTATTTTTTGTGGCAGGTGTCGTTGAAAAAAGCCCTTCTGTTTGTCAAGATCGCTTTCCTGCGACCCCAACGGTATGTTCAATACACCCGCAAAGCTGACAGAAAAAATTTAGCATCCAACTCTGTCGAACATAGTTGTTCGGCAAATTAATTAATCTTAGTAACTCAGCAAGAAGGAGAGAGGTAATGAATAAGTCAATCTTGAAAACTGTTATCAGCGCCTGTTGCGTGCTGGCTCTGGCCACCGCCCCTGCACTGGCAAACTCAAAAGCTAAGAAGCCAAGCCCGGACGAAGCAATTAGAATGCTCAAGGAAGGAAATGCTCGCTTTGTCAGTGGTAAATCCGCTCATCCGCATATGGACGCTGCCCGACTGATTCAGGCCGGAAAAGAGGATCAGGGCGACCATGCCTATGCCACTGTTATTACCTGCTCCGACTCCCGCGTTCCCGTTGAGGCTCTTTTTGATGCAGGCATCATGGATGTCTTTGTTATCCGTGTTGCTGGTAACGTGATTGACACTGATGAGGCCGGTTCTGTTGAGTACGGTCTGGCTCATGTTAACACCCCGGTTTTTGTTGTTCTCGGTCACACCCAGTGTGGTGCGGTTACTGCGGTAACCAACGAGGTACAGGGACATGGCCATCCGTTGGAAATCAATATTCCGCCCCTGGTTGACAACATCATTCCTGCTGTAAAACGTGCTATTCATGAGCATCCCGATGTAAAGGGCGCAGATGTTATCCCCTACGCTATTGTTGAAAACGTATGGCAGGGTGTTGAAGATCTGTTCATGAGGAGCCCGGTTTCCCGTGAACTGGTCAAAGAAGGCAAGGCCAAGGTTGTTGGTGCAATCTACGATGTAGCTACCGGTAAAATTGAGTGGTTGCCGGAAGAAAACGTAACCAAGATCCTGGATAAGGTCGAGAAAGATCCTAAACGGGAGATGGACAAGCTGGCTAAGCACTGATCACTGATCGTGCTCGAAACACTGTGACGACGACTTGCTTGTCGTCGTTCGTCGTCATAGGCTGGATAAGAGGGGGCGTGATTCTAAGGAATCCGCCCCTTTTTTTATACTCGTATCGGAATACTTCGAAAATCGACAACACCACACAACACCCTGAGCATACAATGCAGACTGTGACGGTGAACAGTATAACACGAGGAAAACGCGTTCTCTGCCTCTGCGCCCTTCTTCTCTTCAGCTGGGTGTTCGTTCTTCATGCTGAGGAGCGCACTGAGAACATCGACCAAGCTCCAAACGGAGAAATACCCTTATCCCTTGACCAGAAAGCCCTTGCTGTGATCTACTCAGGCCAGGAAAAAATGCATTTTTCCATCTCCTGGTCAGGCGGAGTAAAAATCGGCGATCTTGTCCTCAGTGTTACGCCGAACCCGGCAGGGGACGGACTGCTGATCAAGGCACGAGTTAAAGATCACGGCCTGTTCAAGCTGCTCTATCCTGTGGATGACACATTTACGACCCTTGTGTCCGGCCCGCTGAAATTGCCGTCCCGCTATGAGGTTTATCAGCGCGAAGGAAAGAGAAAGGTGCATCGGCTCACCCTCTATGACCAGGAAAAATTCCAGGTCAGTTATAGCAAACACGAGAATCCGCCGACGCTCTACTCACTTGCCGGGCCAGCGTATAACGAATTTTCTTCCTTTTTCATTACCCGCGCTCTGCGGCTTCGGAGGGAAGAGGAGCAGAGAATCCCCTCTTTTGTTGATGAACAGCGGCACAAGGTCGCAGTGAAGGTCTTTGGCAAAGAGCAGAAAGAGACCATTTTTGGCCCGAGGAACACGATCAAGGTGATGCCGAAGATGAACTTTAAGGGCTTATACGATAAAGACGGTGACACGGTTTTCTGGCTGACCGATGATGCCTGCAGGATTCCGGTGGAGATCAGATCAAAAATTCTGATTGGCTCGTTGGTCGCTCAGCTGAAAGAGTATTCCAATCCAGCCTGCCAGGCTATACCACGCCGGAAAAAATAAAAAAATCACATCTCACGTATGAAAGAAAGTTTATTACTCTTGGCAATAGCAGCGTCGGTTGCTGTCAGCTTAAACCTGCTTGTTTTAAAATTATTCAAGCAAAAAAGCGTCTATCGATCCGAGCACAGCCTGGTTGGTATTGTATGCCTCATGCTTGTCTTCAGTACCTTTATCTTTGGGGAGGGTCCGAAAGAGGCCTCTCTTATCGGCACGTTCCTTTTTTGCATAATCCCCTGCTACCTCGGCACGGTCTTTCCTGATCTGGACATCAAGTATTTAGGAATCGGAGCCCATAGAAACATTTTTTTTCATAGCGGCATTCTTTTCTTTGCGCTCCTTTTCCTTGCAAAAAAGCTCGACATTTTTTTCTTCACAGTCTTCATTGCCGGATTCGGCATCGGGGTGGGGTCACATCTGCTGTGGGATCTTTTTGATCGTGCCAACATCCGTGGCATTTCCAGCAGAGGATGGTCACGATTCTGGTTGGGCAGCAACGGATTACTCTGCATGCTCCTTGCCTGGATGCCCTTGCTTGTGCTCATTGAAGGGCCTGCGAGCCGTTAAGCTCTGCGTTTTTCCAGAGTGCTTTTCCAAAGCGATCCCCCCCCTCATGTTGCATCTTCTCTATCATTGTCTATCAGAGCAAGGGCTTGATAATTCCTAAAAAAGTTTTGGTCGTCACTGCACCGAGTATTTTTCCGCTTCGTTCCGCAGGAACATTAGGAAAACTCCCTTCCCACCTATAATGTTCATAAAAATCTTTATGTCCACTCTCCAAGGGCGCTTTATTTTTCCTGAGATTGTACGAGCTGCATAACGAAGTGGCCAGGGATCTATAAAGGGAATAAGGTGAGAGAGTGCTTCCAGAATAGCATTTGGAATGCCTAATCCCAGTGGATATTTGTTTTTGGCGATTACCCAGCTGTTCTGTGGAAGCATGTCTTTCATAATGCTTTTCTTCAGCAAAGCGGCAAATTGCTTATCCCGAACAACTAAGCCCGCTTCTGTGTTCAGGTTTTCACTGCGTGGATCCAGATTATATGAACCAATAAAAGTTATTTCATCATCAATCACCAAGGACTTCGCATGCAAAGAGAAGTAGGGCTCCGCCACCGAGGGTGCTCTTTGCAGGCCTTGGCTAGGCTTTTCCGGAACCAAGCCCGCTGCTTCAAATTCTTCCTTCTCCGTTGGAGTAAGGGTTCTGTACCTCAGAGTATCAAACCCAGGCATGTAGGTGCGCATCTCCCCTGGCAGCGGCTTAAATTCGTAAATTTTAAATTTCAAATCTGTCAGCATCACCTGTTTTTGCTGAAAGGATATGGCGTAACAGTACCAGCTGTCAGTGGATGCCAGACTGTTGGTGGCAATACGGATATCGATATCTGGATGCTTCTTCACAAGCTCTCTAAAAAGAGAGATAGCTGACTCCGTCAAAACCAAATACGGCGTATTGATAGAGACACTCTCCCTGGCAGCGGCAACGAGTTTAGCCAGCTCACGAGTTATCTTGCCAGAGCCATAAAATCTCCATAAAAGTCTTTTAGTATTCTTCCCAGGATCATCAGCAATAAATGAGGCCTCCTCAACAGGACGCAGTTGACGGCCAAATTTTTCCTGAATTATCTGAAAGTTGTTGGCGTTTACGAAAAGTTCTTTGAACAGGCCATTAAAGACAAAGTCTTCCTTGGTTGACCACATCTTTAGCGTACCGTTTTCTTGCTCATTTTCCCAATCGATCATGGATTGAATAGGGACAGAGTCCTTAAAATTCCAAAACGTATCAAAGCTTTTTTGCATATCAGCCACGACCGGGCCATCAATCAAAACATCCCTGTCTCGGTAATTCAGCCCCCTTGCCTGATCATAATAGGCATTCTGATTATTGCGCCCACCGGTAATCCCAATCTGATCATCCACGACAAAGACTTTGTTGTGCATGCGCTGGTTAACCCTATCAAACCCAGTTAAGACGTGAAAGAGCTGATCCAAAATGCTGGGATAGATCCGGTGTTCTGAAAAGAGTCCAACAACCGGGTTGTACAGTTTGATTTGCAGATTGGGATGCACGGTTGCCAAGAAGGCTGCGATCTCCGGATGTTTTTCAGAGGAAAAATGGTCGATAAGCAAGCGTACCTTTACCCCTCGTTTAGCCGCCTGGATCATTTCATACATCAACAGCCGACCAGTTTCGTCATTTACCCAGATAATAGTCTGCATATCAATGGAGTGTCGGGCTGCCCGGATGAGATGAATCCGCAATAATAAGGCTTCCGCCCCTATATCAAGCAGAGCAACTTTATTTCTTTCACGCGAATCAATAACAGCAGGATAGTGCAGCAGCGGCGATGTGATGCCTGGCTGGACGGTTTTGCTTGCTTCCGAAGAGCCGCCTGGGATGGGTTTGGGACCGCAAGATACCAAAGGGAGAAACAGGACAATGAGGAATAAAAGGGTATACGTTTTCATCATGACGCTTGCGGATCCTTGTTTTTCATTTTTGCGCGTATCTTTTGAATAATGGCTTGGTAAATCAGCAATCAAACCGATTCATTATACGTCTTCCAGAGAATGTACCCACCCCAGGTAATGGCAAGGATCATGAGTACACTTCCAAACCCATGGGACAGGCGGGCAATTGCCAGGTCATAACGGAGTAACCCAGTTTCTGTGAGCAGAAACTCCCAGTCATGGAATCCGTAGGGTGAGGAGTGGCCGGTATTGCCGCCCAACAAGGGGAGAACACCGGCTCTGGCATCCCCGATATATGGGGCAATATCGAGAAAATTTTCTCCGAACCACCACAAGCCCACTGCGGCGGCAAAGGTATCTCGTGTTTGCAGGAGAAATATAGTCGTGCAAACCAACGGCATGAGGAGTTGCCCAAGAGTACCGCCCAACGAGGTGAGAAATGAGCCAAAAGGGCGCAAGAAGACATGGCCCGCCTCATGAAAGGTGTATTAACAAGATGCAAAAAACTTTTCCCGGCTGCATTGGAGCAACGGAAGCAAAAATGAGCTTCCAGCCCCAGATCAGCAGAACGGCGAGGATGATGATTCGGCCTATGAGGCTGAGAAAGCTCACATCCAGCGGCACATAAAGGAAGAGATTTTTCAGCTTGGATTTCATTATGATTCTTATCTGTTTAATTCACGGGAGACTACAAGACCGATACCCTGAAAGGGCTAGGGTAAGTAACGCCCTGAGCTATAGGGGAACAAATGAACCGCCGGTTACTCGGGGTGTTACCCCGAGCTGATATTGTATAACCCCGTTGGGGTATAAGGGCGCGGAGCCCCCCCTGCGTGTTTCGCAGGCCTGATTAAGTGCAACGAAATCAGACAATTTTGCTACAGATTGATTTTGACATGATTGATAAGGCGCAATAAATCTCCAAAATGGATATAATTATGAAGAACATTGTTCGTTCCGTTCATTGAACTGTTGATTGTAAATCCTTCGAAACTAGCAGTACGTCTCGGCTCACCATTCCTAAATGTGAATCTGTTCCCATGACTCATTGCATTCCTAATATGCCGTAAAAACTCAAATTCAGGTGTATGATTTTCAAATCCATTATCTCTAATCGCATCATGAATCAGTGAGAGCATTGACATCATAGGAATAATCATATAGTCAATATTGTTTGATTGATCAGAGAAAAAGCTTTCATACATTTTATGGACATCATATTTTGCCTCTTCTGGAGGTATTGCCCTGCTACCAAATTTTACCGTTGAGCCTGGATCCATCCACTGATTTGCCAAGTGTCTAATATCTGGATTATGGATAAATGCCAGAGAAATAGCGGTCATAACAAAATTATTTTCTAGCTTATCTATTAATTGAATCAATTCTTCTTTCGTCATAACCACTCCATCTAACAAATAAGTATCTAGTTCCGTATAGCAAAAGAATAAGATATGCGAAAAGGCTCTCCGCATACCCCCACCTCAAAACCGCCCCCAAAACCTCATACAAAGTATCCCGCTCAACCGGCTCCCGGCCTGCTTCCTTAATTAACTGGATCAGCGTCTTGCCCCATCGCCTGCTCACTCTCACCGCCAGCCATTCGGGTGATAATCTCCTCTTTAACCGTGCCATCCATATCATCAGCCCCAAAGGAAAGGGCCACCTGAGCCAGCTTAGGCCCGATCATGACCCAGTAGGCCTTGATATGCGGAAAATTATCCAGCATCAAGCGGGCCACCGCGATATTTTTCAGATCATCTATACCCGTGGTCCGGGAATGCTCGGTCATGGCAGTATTTTTCGGATGAAAGGCCAGCGGAATATAGGTCAGAAAACCACCGGTCTCATCCTGGGTGCGACGCAGGGCGTCCAGATGCTCCAGCCGCTCATCAATGGTCTCGATATGACCATAGAGCATGGTGGCGTTCGTTTTCAGGTCATGCCGGTGCGCGGTTTTGGCTACCCGCAACCACCCTTCCCCGTCCAGTTTTTCCGGGCAGGTGATCTCGCGAATGCGGGGATTGAACACCTCAGCACCGCCGCCGGGCAGCGATCCCAAGCCCGCCTCTTTCAGCTCTTCTAGGGTATCGCCCACTGACTGCCCGTTCAGATCAGCCAGATGTTGGATCTCCACACAGGTGAAGGCCTGGATATGAACTTCGGGCCGCACCTCTTTAATTCCGCGCAGTGCCTCAAGATAATAGGAATACGGCAGATCAGGATGAATGCCGCCCACCATGTGGATCTCGGTGATGGGCTCGTCCAGCCGCTGGCGCACCTTGTCCTTGATTTCCTCAAGCCCCATCTCATAGGCCAACGCATGCCCCTTTTCCTTACCAAAGGCGCAGAACTTACAGAGATTAGTGCAGATGTTGGAATAATTGATGTGCTGATTATAGATAAAAAAAGCCTGATTACCGTTTTTGCGTTCTCGCACGATATTGGCAAGATAACCGACGACTAAAATATCAGGGCAGGCAAAAAGCCGTTTACCATCTTCCAAAGAGAGCCGTTCCTGATTACGTACTTTGGTAAGAATATCACCCAATCCAGCTTGCTGTATAAGAGAGTCCATTGAACATGAAAAGAAAAGTTGATGTTATACAAAGGCGAATGCCTCAGCGAATACCCTGAACAAATACACAAGAATGGCTGGAAGAGCCAGTAAAAAACAAAAAAGCCCCTTCCAAAGGAAGGGGCTTATTCGACAACAAAAATATTCGAGCGAGATCAGTCAAGAAAGTAACGCAATTTCTCCCGACGGCTTGAATGCCGTAACCGGTTAAGAGCTTTTTTCTCAATCTGCCGGATACGCTCGCGGGAAACGTTGAATTTTTTCCCAATTTCCTCAAGAGTATATTCGGCCTTTTCACCAATTCCGAAACGGAGGCGAATGATCTTCTCCTCCCGATCTGTCAAGGTGGAAAGCACCTCTGTGACCCGACCTGCCAACTCCCGATTTTGTACAGTATCGTACGGGGACTCGGATTCTGAATTCTCCAGAAAATCACCCAAGGTGGAATCATCATCACCCACCGGGGTTTCCAGCGAAATCGGTTCCCGTGATGCTTCTAGGATTGCCAGGATTTTATCCATAGGCAGATCCGTCATCTCGGAAATTTCCGACGGGGTCGGTTCGCGGCCCAATTCCTTCAGTAAGGAGTAGAAGGCTTTGAAAAATTGACTCCGCAGTTCCAGAAAATGGACCGGCAAACGAATGGTTCGGGTTTTGTCCAGAATCGCCCGAGTAATGGCCTGTCTAATCCACCAGGAGGCATAGGTAGAAAACTTATTGCCCTTGGTGTAATCGAAACGGAACACAGCCCGCATCAGCCCCAGATTTCCTTCCTGAATCAAATCTGCCAAGGTCAAGCCCTGATGCATATACCGCTTGGCAATAGAAACCACCAAACGGAGATTCGCCCGGATCATGCAGTCCTTTGCCGTCTCAATAGAGCGGTTATAGGCACCTAATCTGGTATGCAGCTCAAACAGCTCGCGTTGTTCCTGATGATTGGAAGCAGCTTTTTCCACGCATTTACGCATATAGTTGAGCTGCTGTTTTTTGGGCTTTAAGGTGGGATCACGCCGTTCCCAGAGATCAATTCTGTCCACCAAACTCTTAATTTCCGGGACATTGGATTTAACCTCCCGAATAGAGCAGATAATAGCGTTAAAGCCTTCCCGAATTGCCCTAGAATAATGCGCTTCCTCCTCCGGAGTCAACAGGTCGAACTGACCCATCTCCCTCAGGTAGGTGGTTGTGGTCTCTTCTGACTCGTGCTCCTCAGATACTGAGACAGAGCCAGGATCGTCATCGTCCTGAAATTCATCTTTTCCGGTCCACTCCTCACCGGAAAGCGTTCTTTTTTTCCCCGAGTCCCCAATAGTCACAATTTCAATATTGTGAGCGTTGAGGAAATCAAATACAGCTTCAATGGCTCCGGGGTCTTTTACCTCGTCGGGTAACAATTCATTGAGATGGCTAAAGGTTATGCACCCTTCGTCCTTTCCCGCCTTAAGAAGGTCTTCCTTGATACTTGCCAGCACCTGCCTGCAACCCCCTGCTCATTGAAATAGAGAAAAAATAAAAAAACATTACTGTTCTAAGTTTATAATGAATAAGGGAGTATTGTATAGTATATTTTTTCTAAAAAAGCAATCAAAGAGTTTTTGCTTTCGTTTTTTCATGCAGATACTCTTTTAAAAAATTTTTCCAGTGCCATTTTTATGAACTCGCCAGAAACTTCGGATCAAACTTCTCCTCGTTTACAACAATCACAGCGTTTTTCCTCGGATCTCAGAACCTCCGGTGTTCTTCTCCATATTTCATCCCTGCCAAGTCCCTTTGGTATCGGTGACCTCGGCTCGGGCAGTTTTGAGTTTATCGACTTTCTTGCCAAGAGCGGTCAGCACTACTGGCAGGTATTGCCTCTTGGTCCGACAAACGAAGTATTCGGCAATTCACCCTACATGAGCAGCTCAGCCTTTGCAGGCAACCCGTTGTTTATCAGCCCGGAACAGCTCATTCAGGATGACCTGCTCAAACAAGAGGACCTGCCTGCGTATAATTTCTCCGATTATTTTATCGATTTTGCTCAGGCCACAGCCTGGAAAAAAGAGGTTCTCCAAAAGGCCTGGCAAGTTTTTCAGCAACAGACTTCCCCGGCTGAGCAGGATCATTTTTTCAGGAAGCTCACTCTTGAACACCATTGGTTAAAAAAATACAGCCTTTTCATGGCCCTGAAACAACAATTTGGGCAACAGGGCTGGTTGCAATGGCCGGAAAAAATCCGTCGCTGCCAGCCAGCAGCAATCCAAGAGGCCGAAAGAGAACTCCAGGAAGAGATTCGCTATTTTCAATTTGAGCAGTATCTCTTTTTCAGGCAATGGAAAAATTTACATGGCTACGCCCAAGAAAAAGGTATTCAAATTATAGGTGATCTGCCTATTTATGTTGGATTAGACTCGGCAGATGTCTGGGCCAACCAGGAAATATTCGCCCTGTCGCCCGAAACCGGAGAGCCAAGCCATGTTGCCGGTGTTCCCCCTGATTATTTTAGCGAAACAGGGCAGCTCTGGGGAAACCCTCTCTATCGCTGGGCAAGTACCGGAACAGTACAGGAAAAGCTTTTTGCGTGGTGGCAACAACGCCTGCAAGCCATCCTGTCCACTGTGGATATTATTCGTATTGATCATTTTCGCGGCTTTGAATCCTATTGGTCTGTTCCGGCTGAAGAGAAAACTGCATTGAACGGTTCTTGGGAGACAGGGCCCGGTCTTTCCTTTTTCCAGGAGATGGAGAAGCAACTGGGTGACCTGCCTATCATTGCTGAGGATCTCGGGGTCATCACCCCGGCGGTGGAAAAATTACGAGATGATCTCGGACTTCCCGGCATGAAAATTCTCCTCTTCGCCTTTGACGGAAATCCGGATAACGCCTACCTGCCCCAGAATATCACTCGCAACTGTGTGATCTATACGGGAACCCATGATAACGACACTGCAGTGGGCTGGTACCTCAGCGACCAAGTTTCTGACCATGCTAAAGAAGTGGCTCGGCGTTATGCCAACTGTGGGGATACTACCGCTACCCATTTTCACAAACAGATGATCTATCTGGCCCAGTCTTCTGTGGCCGCACTCTGTATCCTACCCATGCAGGATGTGCTGGGATTTGGCAACGACTGCCGTATGAACAAACCCGGAACGACAAACGATAATTGGCAATGGCGCTGCGCCCGCCATTTTATAACAGATGCTCTTGCCGCAGAGCTCAGAGGTACAACTGCATTATTCGGCAGGCTCCCTGTAAAAAAAGAGAAGAAAGCAAAAAAACAGGATTGACAAAGAGTGCGGGATAGTTTAAATACCTCCTCACACTTTATGGCCCCATCGTCTAGCGGTTAGGACGACGGCCTCTCACGCCGTAAACAGGGGTTCGATTCCCCTTGGGGTCACCATAGAGCTTTCCAAGGACGTAACGATTTTTCGTTACGTCCTTTTTTTGTTTCTGGAGATTGGAAAATGCAGGCGGGTTGATTGCCTGCTTAATGACGAACGGAATAAAAAACTGGGTTACGCGCTAAGCACGTACCCGGTAGACTGGTCATAAACAAAAAGGGTCGCTAGCATTTAAGCTGGCGACCCTTTTTTTGTGCCCTGTCAACAGGTGGAAACTTTAAAAAATACCCTCTTCATAGGGCAGGTCGTTGCAACAAAATGGGGTTTGGAGGGCTGAGGTTTTTCGGTGTCTTAATACCCTCTTCATAGGGTAGGTGTTCCAACCAGAATTCCGATTTACCAGTACCTTTTCTTGGAAGTCTTAATACCCTCTTCATAGGGTAGGTGTTCCAACAGGCGAAAAAATCATCATAACCTTCAAGAAAGAGTCTTAATGCCCTCTTCATAGGGTAGGTGTTCCAACCTCAAACCTGAACAGATGGCCATTGTCTATTGTGTCTTAATACCCTCTTCATAGGGTAGGTGTTCCAACTAGGCAATAACCCTCGAAAATCGAATCATATGTTGTCTTAATACCCTCTTCATAGGGTAGGTGTTCCAACGGCTTTGAGGTTCGGGTAGAGCCTCCTCAATAAGTGTCTTAATACCCTCTTCATAGGGTAGGTGTTCCAACTACATACAAAGAGAGGATACGCTCCGACAAGGTCTTAATACCCTCTTCATAGGGTAGGTGTTCCAACAGAAATGCTAGTTGAACAGGGCGTTTGTCCAGAGCGTCTTAATACCCTCTTCATAGGGTAGGTGTTCAATCCTGCCTATTTCTCAAGGAATAATATATTCGCCGGATTAAGCAAGCAAAAAATTGACATCACCCTTTTTTTATTCACTTCCGAACGACGGCCCTTTGGGCGGTCAAAAACGGCAAAATCCCCAAAAAGCGGGTTTGGAGGGCCTTTAAAGGGGGTGTTTTGTGCGACTGGTGCGACTCAGTCCGTCTCATTCAGTCTCTTTCGGTCTGAAGTGGTCTCAGTCGGTCATTTTTCACGGCCTCTCACGCCGTCAACCTCATAAGAGGTTACGGTGTTTTTAAGTGCTGTTGAAGGCATTTCCCCATCATCTGCGCGTCTATCTCCTGAAACGCTGCCTAATCTTACCAGTCACCTCATCAAATTCGGGCAGCTTGAGCAGATGCAGGACAACGCCGTAGAGCAGGGCCGCAACGCCAATCGCCGTAAAAACCCCGACCAGTTGCAGCGGAATTCCCCCAGATAATAAAGGATGAAGCACCTGCTTCAGGCCGATCACGCCCAGCCCCATAGCCATGCTTGCCAACAGAATTTTCAACACGCCCTGCCCTAGATAGGCCAAAGAAAATCCGGTCAGTTTATGATAGAGAACAGTGCCCAAGAAGAGGAAGTTCAGGCCCATTGAGCAGGAAGTGGACAGGGCAATGGAGCGAAAGGTTAAGATGTCGATGGTCAGGCTGATAAAGATGATATTGGCAGTCACAGCAAGAAACGAGGCTATGACGGGATATTTAGTATCCTTGAGCGCATAAAAAACCGGAACCATGATTTTGACTGCTGAGTAGGCGAACAGGCCGTAGGCATAACAGGTCAGGGCCTGGGCCGTTTGCAGGGTATCAGCTGCGGTAAAAGCGCCGTGCTCAAAAATAAGGCGGATGATAGGTTGGGACAGGAGAATCAACCCCACTGTGGCCGGAATAGTCAGGCTGAACACCATGACCAGAGAAGAGGCAAAGGTGTTACGCAGACCGGCCAAATCCTTTTCAGCGGCATGACGGGCCAGCACCGGCATGGCGGCAATAGAAAAGGCCACCCCGAAGACACCGATGGGCAGCTGTACCATGCGAAAGGCGTAGTTAAGCCAGGAAACCGAGCCTTCGGCACAGCTTGCCGCAAAATTGGTGTTCACAAAGATGTTAATCTGGGTGGCGGACAGCCCGATGGTTGCGGGCAGCATCAGCCAGAGAATCCGCCGTAGGCGGGATCGCGGAGGTTCAGTTGCGGTTTAAAACGAAAGCCTATTTTACGGAGGGTGGGCAGCTGGACCATGAGCTGAAGCAACCCGCCGACCAAGGTGCCCCAGGCCATGCCGACAATAGCTGGAATGCCGAATTTCGGGAGGAGCAAGGCCAAGGAGGTTCCGCCGATAATGGAACCCATATTGAAAAAGGATGAGGAAATCGCCGGGACAAAGAACTTCCCCTTAGTGTTCAGTATCCCCATAACGACGGCTGCCAGAGCCACAAAAACGAGAAAAGGAAACATGATTCGGGTCAGCAAGGCTGTCAGTTCGGTTTTACCGGCAACACCGGAAAAATCCGGGGCCAGCAGATGAACAAGAGGTTCGGCCAGAAAGATGCCGAGCAGGGTGAGAAAGCTGAGCAGGATCGAAATAAAAACCAGCACATTGGAGGCCAGCTGCCAGGTAGCTTCTGTCCCCTTATTGGTATCATAATCGGAAAAGACCGTGACAAAGGCGGCAGATAGGGCTCCTTCGCCGAAGAGATCTCGGAGCAGATTGGGAATTCGGAAGGCGACCACAAAGGCATCATAGGCATATCCGGCCCCGAATAAGCCAGCAAAAACCTGTTCCCGCACCAACCCGAGAACCCGGCTGCACATCACTGCCACACTGACTGCTCCGGCTGATCGTGCTATCTTTCCTGTCGAACTTCCAGTTGTTCCTGCTTTTTCTGCTTTTTTTGTCATGGTTTATTTCTGTTCATGATAAGTCGGTCATAAGACTTGACTTTACAAGGATAATAAGAATATATAGAATGCTATAACGATATCATTCTTTCAGGAAAAACGACAAATGGTTACCATTCCCGGCACAAAAGAGAAAGTCTTTTTTCGCAGAGAGAACCTTTCTTATTCGTCATAAGGGAAACATTTTGGTATCCCCTGTTCATCATTAATTTCAGCACCCGGTCACCGGAGGTTTACATGTACGATGTCAAACAGATCAGGAATACTGTCATTCTCGGCCATGGCAACAGCGGCAAAACAACCCTTGCAGAGGCCCTGCTTTTCACAGCCGGTGCAATCAATCGGCTCGGCAAAGTGGACGACGGCACCACTTCCATGGATTTTGAGGAAGAGGAGATAAAACGGCAGGTATCAATCAGTACAGCATGTAATCATTTTACGTGGAAAAAACAGCAAATTTTCTTGGCCGACACTCCGGGTGATGATAACTTTTTTAATGAGGCCAAATTTGCCTCCCTTGTTGCGGACAGCGCAATACTCACTGTCGGATCAGTGCTTGGAGTACGTAATCAGACGGAACATTTTGTCGATCTTATCCAGAATCGACATCTGCCCTGCCTGATCTGCATCACCAAGCTTGACAGGGAGCGCTCCAATTTCCAAAAGACTGTTGATGAAATTAAGGCAGAATTCGATCTCAATCCGGTGGTTCTTTATCTGCCCATTGGACAGGAACACGAATTTAAAGGTGTTGTCGATATTGTCAATCAGCGAGCACTCTTTTTTCAGGAAGACGGGACGGTCAAGGAAGGAGAAATTCCTGCGGACCTGGCGGATGAGGCAGCCATACGGCGGGAAAACATGATGGAGTATGTGGCAGAAACCGATGATGACCTGATTGAAGTCTTTCTGGAGGAAGGTGAACTGTCCCCGAAAGAACTGACCGCTGGACTCATTGCCGGGGTTGGCCAGGGCAAAATAGCCCCGGTCTTTCCCAGTTCTGCACTGCACAACGCGGGCAGCTCTTTGGTGCTCGACGCCATTGCCGAGCTGCTCCCCTCCCCTGATCAACGACCGTCAGTGATCGGGACCGATCCTGTGTCAAAGGATTTGATTGAGCGGGCCGGAATCGCTGATGCACCTTTTTCCGCCCAGGTTTTCAAGACAATGGCAGATCCCTTTGCAGGTCGCCTGACGATTTTCCGTGTGCTTTCCGGCACCTTAGAGGGAGACAGCTTTTACAACAGCAGCAAAGGGGAATCTGAACGCTTCGGTCACCTCTTTCTTATGCAGGGCAAGGAACATAATCAGATAGAGAGCGCTGTACCAGGCATGATTGTTGCTGTGGCTAAGCTCAAAGAAACCGAAACCGGCGACACCCTCTGCGATCAAAACGCCCCTATTCTCTATGATCGGCCTGAGCCCATGCCTTCGGTCATCTCCTATGCAGTCAGCGCAACCAACGAAAAAGATGAAGAAAAACTTTTCTCTGTACTGACCCGCCTTCTTGATGAAGATCCAACCCTGAAGATGACCCATGAATACCAGACCCATGAGGTTCTGATTTCTGGAGTGGGGCAAGTTCATCTTGATGCCCTGAAAGATAAGCTGAAACGGAAATTCTCTGTGGAAATGAAACTGGCTCAGCCGAAGATTCCCTACAAGGAAACCCTCAAGGCCAAGACGACGGCCCAGGGTAAGCATAAAAAACAGTCCGGTGGCCGGGGCCAGTACGGCGACTGTACTGTTGAAATGGAGCCGCTGCAAAACGGTGAGCATTTTGAATTTGTTGACAAGATCGTGGGTGGGGTCATTCCTCAACAATATCGACCAGCTGTAGAGAAAGGTATCCTAGAGGCTATGGAGAAAGGCGTCATTGCAGGCTATCCCTTTGAAGGCCTCAAGGTCACCCTGATTGACGGTTCCTACCATAACGTGGATTCTTCGGAAATGGCCTTTAAGATTGCTGGTTCCTTAGCCTTTAAAAAGGGTGTTATGGAGGCCAATCCGGCCCTGTTGGAGCCGATTATGGAGATAGCGATCCAGGTGGATAAGGATCATGTGGGCGACATAATGGGCGACCTTAACTCCAGGCGAGGCAGGGTTTTAGGGATGGACACTGCCGGGAAGTATGAACTGGTCAAGGCCCAGGTTCCCCAGGCTGAGATTCAGCTCTATGCTCCTGACCTGACTTCCATGACCGGTGGGCGCGGTTCCTTCCGAGTCTGGTTCTCCCATTACGAGGAAGTGCCTGCGCATATTGCTGAAAAGATTATTGCGGAGCATAACGCGGCGTAATTCCCTTCTGTATCTCCCCGGAGCAGGGCTGTTGCCCTTCCCTGCTTCGGGGCCTGTAGCTTTCTTTTTACTCCCGTAAACCGCACAACCTTTTCCACTGATTGTCCAGTCGGTTCACTATATTTTTCTTTCAAAGGCAGGAACAGTCAAGAAGTCAGACGACGACAACTAACTAACCTTAACTCAATTGTTTACATTGCCAGCTGAAGAAGTGGAGTAACCTAGCTGTTGGATAGGACAAGTAGCTACCTGTGAATACAATCTATCGGCGAACAAATGAAATTCGGTATTATTTATTTTCTGAGTGGAATTGCAACAATTCTTTCGGCATATTGCCTTTGGCCAAACATATGCGCTGTATTTTTTCTGTGGATGGCCTTTTCCTTGTTCTGCGTGAGTTTTGCGTATTTTACGAATACACCTGGAATATTCAGAAAAAAGAGCAACGGAAGAATACCCTTTTGTATCAAGCTAGGCTTCACGCCCTTTCTTGTTATAATAAGCAGTTACAACAAGATAGCGCGTGACCTTGATAAGGTTCCGTCGATTCAGCGCATTAACAAGAATCTGTTTATTGGTGACAGGGTCACCCCAAGCGACGCTCCCATTCTGGTAGAAAAACACATTCAAGCGGTACTGGATGTCACTGCTGAATTTGAATCGCTGAACTGGGCTGCCTCTCTCGAAAGCATCTCCTATCTCAATATCCCTGTCCTTGATCATGCCATCCCCAGTGAAGAAGAGCTCCTTCAGGCGATTATCTGGATCACAAATCAGCAGGTCTATAACGGACCGGTACTGGTCAACTGCGCACTTGGTCGCGGACGTTCAGCATTGGTAATTGCTGCCTTTCTTCTCAGTCAAACAAAGAATAATGACGTAACAGATGTCCTTGCGCACTTAAAGGCCTTGAGGAAGACGATACGGCTCAATAAGCGTCAGCAAAAATTGCTGATGAAAATTATTAAGCACAAGCAGTTCGTTGCATTACCCAAGGCATGGATTATCGCCAACCCTGTTTCTGGTGGAGGCAAATGGGCAGAATACAAAGATAAGGTCGTTGAAGAACTCTCCTCGCATTATGTGCTGACCATCAAGGAGTCTTCTGAGACAGCATCCGTTGCAAGCCTTGCTGAGGAGGCAGTGGCAGCTGCTCCCAGTACCGTCATTGCCTGTGGTGGCGACGGTACGGTCTCCGAGGTTGCGGGGACCGTGGTTAATACGGATATCAAACTGGGCATCATTCCTATGGGGACAACCAATGCGCTCTGCCATGTGCTTATGGGGATAAAGGTCAAGTTTCTTCCTATTGAGGTAGCTTGTTCCTATATCATTGCAGGGCATACACGGGTGATTGACACGGCAAGATGTAATGGACGATTGGTTCTTTTACTTGTCGGGTTGGGATTTGAACAGAAGATGATTGAGGCAGCCGGTCGCCAAGAAAAAAATGAGTACGGACAACTTGCCTACCTTATGGGGCTTTGGCAGGCAGTGCAACAGAATGATCTCCTGAAAATGACCATCACTATTGATGAAGGAGAACCTTTTACCCTTGAGAGCAATAGCCTCGTCGTGGCAAATGCAGCGCCTTTAACAACAATACTTGCCCAAGGAAAGGGAGAGCCTGATTTTCTTGATGGGCTCCTTGATGTAACATGGATAGATGCAGACGTAGGAAGTGGTATAAGTGGTATCATGGGCTTGCTGGAGCTCGCAATTGCTGGCATGCTCAGTGTCAATCCAAGTCTCTCTGTCAATCATGTGCAGGCTCAGCACGTTCAGATTTCGGTTGAGCCCCCAAATAATTATGTCATAGACGGAGAAGTGTACCCACCAGAAGATTTGGACATCTCTATTTTACCCAAGTCGCTTGCTGTTTATTGCTGATATTACCAAGGGAATTCATTAGGCAAGGAGGGGAAAATGAAGAAGAAGAGCAAGGGCGTTGACGCCAACGGCCTTACAGAGCCCTTGGGCAACTCTTGACAACAACAAGGAATTACGATTACTTTATTGTTACGCTCCCCCCTCTCTCATACAACAAAAGGATAAAGATGTCTGAAACAACGCCTTCCTGGAAAACGATCAGCGAGCTGATAGCACAAGAAAAAAACAGCGACCTGTGCGGTTAGATTAATTTTCACTACCCTCACGCGTGAAATGTGATTAAGATTATAGAAGGATAGATTCATATTTCATGCGGAGGGATCAGAATGACTCGGTATAAAGTCAAAGTAAACGTTGAACTTGTAGAGTGTAACGAATCTATTAGCGATAGCCCGACAGAGCAACAAGATGGAGGTTTCAGTATGGTTATCAGTGAGAAAGATGCTGTAAGTATAGACAAGTGCGAAAAGACCATTTTACAAACCGCATATCCGACAATACGGTCTGCTTTATCCGAGCACCTTACCGGGGTGTCCCAAAAAAAAAGCGGGTGAGATGGCTGAAGCAGGAGAGCAAGTAATTCAAAATAGTTGTCCATACAAAGTTGATGGGGAAGTCGGACGATTTACATTCCTTACTCATAGTATCCTGAAGGATGCCGACGTGCAATACAACACCGGTCGAGATGTTTTTTCGTGCCTGCACGGAAAAGAGTTTTATCTAACCGCAGGTTTCAAAGAAATAGCTTTGATTTACGGTGATACGAAAGAATCATACAGAAAGACAACACGATTGATCAATCGCATCCGGTACCAGGAAAAAAACGGTACCCCATCTCGTACACTTCATGAAGTTACAGAGCGAGAAGGGACTTCTCTTCTTGAGCATATTACACGAAAATCTGAACAGATATTATCTCATCACGGCTTTGAAGAGACCGGAATATACCGAGGAAAAAATCCACAGTATACTCAATCCAGTCCCGTCTTTCTGCCTCAGTACAAGATTGACGATGCACTCTCTGTTTGTACAGAAGGATGTTCCTTTTCTGATGGTTACATAGACAATCCAATAGGCTACGAGGATCCTTCTGAAACAGTCAACATAGCGATCGATGATGTTAATGTAAAAAGACAGGAAGATAACAGAATTCTAGGGCAGAAAAGAACGGAGCATAAACGGAAATACGCACATAACACAATCGCTCGTCTTTCTTACAACGGGACAAAATATGTCTTAAACGGAGTATCCACAACTTCTCTTCTTCCCATTATAACGTCTTTTTTGCTTGCTAACGGTCTTTCCGGGAAACGATTCCAGTTTTTTACTGATGGTCATACGATCCTGAATACAGCAATTATGAATTTCTATTCCTGGAAAGGAAATATGGGAATAATATTGGACTGGTACCACCTTGCTAAGAAATGCGGGGAATTGCTGAGCCAAACAATGAACGGTCGGAAACTACGCAATGAAGTTCTCGATAAACTCAAGCCGTTACTTTGGTACGGTCTCACCGATAAAGCAATTGATTTTTTGCGCGAGATCCCGGAGAAGGATATAAAGAACAGTCAATTATTAGAGAAGCTTATTGCCTATCTGGAAAGGAACCGCCCTTATATCCCCTGCTATGCCGCCCGAAAAGAACTCGGACTTTGTAATTCAAGTGCTGCCGGTGAGAAGGCGAATGATCTCATTGTGTCAGAACGACAAAAACATAATGGGATGAGCTGGACTAAAAAAGGAACAGTGGCCTTGGCTGCGATTACTGCTCTTGCGCAAAATAATGAATACAGAAAGTGGTTTGAGGAAAAGGATATTGATTTTCAACTGGCTGCTTAGACTAAAAAACGGCTAACCGCACAGATCGAAGTTTTTTGAGCTTCAGCATGATCCTGATGCCCTCGGATAAATCTTCTTTGCCTTCCATTTTCAAGGCATCAGCGGCATATTCGTTTTCAAGGCATCAGCGGCATATTCGAGCAGTTGGTCCCAGCCGGGAAAAAGACGTTCTCCGCTTTCGTCCTTCAGCGACATGGACACACCAGCCCCGACAATCGGGATGAGTTTGTTCTCCTGACGGGCGGTAATCAACCGCTGTGGTAAATTCTGTTTGGTTGCAACTGGAGCACTGACCGAGGGCCGATCAGAACTCGTTGTATTTTTTGCTTTTGGAGAGATTGTTTTTTCCGGCGCATTGGCAACGACTTTTTGTTTGAGCAAAATCGGAGTTAATTCATCAGGAAGATCGTGCAGCTTTAATGCGTTCCTGCCGAATTCAAAGGCATCTTCTATGCTCCTTCCAGCCCCCAAGGCGGCATATAAACCACCTGCAAACTCCACCGCAGCATCATCAAAAACTTCTTTCTTCATCCCTATCACATAGGGAATATGCTGGCTGATAACCTCAGCCTGATTACTGGAATGACAGGAGTTGAGCAGCACGCATTCAACATGTTGGGAACACAGGGCGAACAGGGAGGCAATACCCTCTGAAGGAACCAACACCGCCTCACCCAAGTTGTTTTCCAGCAGCAATCCCTCGGTTTCACCATGACCGCAGAAATGAACAATATCAGGCTCATGATCCAGCAATTCCTGTTGCAGATCGCGAATTCTGATAGCTGTAGCCAGCTGAACAGTAAACCGGTTGCCGTATTTTGCCCGATTCAGCCTGTCCCGAATCTCCCGGACTTCTTCATCAAGACGCAACCGGTCTGTATCTCTCGGGTTTGCTGACAGAATCAGAATTCTCCTGGCTGATATAATTGTCTCATCCGACATTTTGTTCACCCACCATCATTATCCGTAAATCCACAGCCATTTCATCCAGGATCATAGCCTGATCCTGGCTAAATTCTTTGTACGTTTGGGTCACATTCATTTTTTCAATGAGCCACGAACAGCACGACCCAACTGACACATTGAGTACGTTTTTTTGACAAACCCAGCAATCCCGAGTTGCAACGTCGCCTGAAAATCCTCGCTTTCAGCCCGGTAGGGTGGGCAATATTTCGGTTTTTCCAGACCTTTTCTGATTTAAAAGCTGTCACGTTTCCAACATTATTCACGTTATTTCTCGTTGCCCACTCTACTGGCTGAAGAGGTTTGGACATTTGTTATTTCCGGCGGATAATCCTCTTTGTGCCATTCTCACAGCTTCCCACTATTTTCCCCCCTCCTGTCTTGTTCTTATTCACAATGGCAAGACGAAACGAGGATACGCCAGCGGCGACCAGTTTTGCTGCTATCTCATCCTTCAGATCCCCGCAGTCCTTAATACCATATGCAAGTGATACGGAGGAAACGTTTGCTGACCATCTATTCACATCTTCCTGCTCAATCCCGAACACGCTATCGACCACAGGAGTACGAACTATCTTTTTTGTGCCATCCTCACAGCTCCCCAATATTTTCCCTGCACCTTTCCTGTCCTTGTCCACAATGGCAAGGACAGCTTGCGAGACGCCTGCGGTAGCCAATTTTGCAGCTATCTCGTCCTTCAGCTTCCCGCAGTCCTCATATGCATGTGACACCGTAGGGGCATCTGCCTGCTCAGTCCCAGATGCGCTATCGACTACGGGAGTACGAACTATCCTCTTTGTGCTACTCTCGCAACTCCCCAGTATTTTTCCTGCACCTGTCCAGTTTTTATCCACAATGGAAAGAAAAAAGGAAGATACGCCAGCGGAGACCAGCTTTGCAGCTATCTCGTCCTTCAGCTCCTCACAGTCTTTAACACCGTACGCAAATGTTACGGCGGGTAGAGAGGGTATATCTGTCTGACCGTCTCTGGCCACAGAACGGGCGGCAGGAACACGCACTATCCTCTTTGTTCCATTCTCACAGCTACCTACTATCTTTCCCGCACCTACCCAGTCCTTATCCACAATGGCAAGAACAGATGGGGATATACCAGCAGCAGTCAATTTTGCAGCTATCTCGTCCTTCAGCTCCCCGCAGTCTTTAATAGCTGCTGCAGCCTGTCCTGTACTCAATATGATCACACAAAACACAATAATGCTCTTCATCTCTTCCTCTCCATGAACGGACCGGGATGGTGATTGATGGTTCCTACCCCCGAAGGCAGGAAATAGACCATATGGTCTGTGGTGGATATCTTGCTCAACTGTATAGGGTAAAATCTTTCCTTGTCAAGCACCAGAAAACGAGATGATTACTCCCATCTCAGGGTACTGCATCATTTCGACCTCTGACGTACCGCATGACATGCTTCAACAAGATGTATCTACGGTATAATATTAATACAGAGGAGTGCAGGCCTTGTGGCCTGCGGTAAACATCCCTAGCCTACTTTTTTATCAATATTTCACCAAATTTTACAATCCTCGGTCTGATCTGTCCTCCGATTACCTTGACAAAAAGACCGCTGCTTTTTAGGATGAAAGCTCGCATCAATGCGCAAACGAAGAACTTGAACACGGTTGCCAAAGAAGGGAAATATCCTGCTGGAAAATCATAAGCAGCTATCTATCAGCCTATAACACAATAATTACCAATAAGCACAATGGATAAGATACGAATCAACGGCGGACGTCTTTTGCAGGGCAGCATCAAGGTCAGCGGCGCAAAAAATGCAGCTCTGCCGCTGCTGGCAGCCACCCTGCTGACTCCTGGAACCCATACCCTCCACAACGTCCCGGACCTTCGTGACACCCGCACCATGCTCATGCTTCTCCAAACATTAGGAGCAACATGGGAGCGGTCCGGTGGTTCCGTACAGATCAACACAACCGACCTGACCGGCGCTGAAGCTCCCTACGATTTGGTCAAAACCATGCGGGCTTCGGTCCTCGTCTTGGGGCCTCTGCTCACACGGACAGGCCGCGCTCGGGTCTCTCTGCCCGGCGGCTGTGCCATCGGTGCCCGGCCCATCAATTTCCATTTGCGCGGTTTCGAGCAACTCGGCGCAGTTACTCATCTTGAGAGCGGCTACGTGGAAGCACGGGTTGAGGGAATGCTGACAGGCAACACGATTTATTTTGATATCCCCTCTGTCACCGGAACAGAAAATGTTCTCATGGCCTCAGTCAAGGCAAGCGGAACAACGCTTATCCGCAATGCAGCCAAAGAACCAGAGGTGGGCAATCTTATTGATATGCTCACTGCAATGGGAGCAAGGATTGAAGGCCGGGATACAGATTGCCTCACCGTAACCGGTGTCACCTCGTTACAAGCCACCGAGGCAACGATTATCCCGGATCGCATTGAGGCGGGTACCTATGCCATAGCGGTCGGGGCGACCGGTGGAGAACTCGAAATCACGGACTGTGACCCCTCACACCTACCGGTCCTCATGGAAAAACTTCGAGTTATTGGAATGACGATAGAGGCAAAGAAAAACAGTATTATCGCCTCCTGTCCTCTTAATAACCAGGGGCACAGCTGTCCTTTACAGGCTGTTGATATCACCACTATGCCCTATCCCGGATTCCCCACCGATCTCCAGGCCCAATTCATGGCCCTGATGATCCAATGCAACGGAACTTCCATTATCCATGAAACAATCTTTGAAAATCGTTTCATGCATGTTGCCGAGCTGCAACGCCTGGGAGCAAAAATCAATATCGATGGAGCCACAGCCGTTGTCAGCGGAATCGCCCGCAATAAACTGATAGGGGCACCCATGATGGCCACAGACCTGCGGGCCTCGGCCTCTCTTGTCATTGCAGGACTTTCCGCATCTGGTATAACTGAAATATCAAGAATATACCATCTTGAACGTGGATATGAAAACATGGTAGAGAAACTCCGCCACGTCGGTGCTGAGATAGAGCAAATTACTGATTAATTGCCGATAATTTGATAATTCAACCTACTTCTTCATCCTCTATTGAAGCCGGAAGAGGCAACCGTATTTTGACAACACTGCCCTTATCCGGCTTTAGCAGAGTCACTGTACCTCCGTGCTGTTCAACAAACTGTTGAACAATAGCCATCCCAAGACCTGCACTGTCCTCTCGGCTAGAAAAGAAAGGGGTGAATACCTTATCCCGAATTTCATTCGCTATCCCCACTCCCTTATCAATAACCGCGATACAAAGAGAAGCCTGTTCTTGCTGTTCTTCTTCAACTTGGACAAGAATAGGTTCTGCACTGTCTTTTGAGGCAAAGCAACTATTTTGCAAGAGATGCACTAAGATAATCTGCACCTGTCGTTTATCTCCCCAGCAGTCAAGGGTCTCTGGAATGTCAACGGTTATGGTACATCCAGGATAACGAGATTTCTTCCCCTGGATTTGCCGGACAGCATCGACAACCACCCGTTTCAGATTAAACCATTCCGGCTCCGACTCTTTGGGATGTGCAAATTGAAGAAAATCATTAATTGTCTTCTCCATCCGGTCGGATTCTCGCAGGATAATATCTATCAGATGTCGGTTAGTGCTGATTATCGGATCGTCAGACTCTTTCTGCCTCTCTCTGATATGTACGCTCAGTATCTGCGCAGATCCCGAAATGGCTGCTAAAGGATTCCGGAAATCATGGGCAATGCCACCGCTTAATTCACCAATGGTCGCCATTTTTTCAGTGTCTCTGACCTGCTGCTCCATCTTTTCCAATACGCTGATATCCTGCATGGTGATTACCTTGCAACGTGCATCTCCCCGGCCACCTTGCACTTCCGGGTCAGGCGGAAGATTCAACTGCGCCAAGGTAAATCTGACCCGAGTAAAACCGCCGTCCTCTCTTATGAGATCAACAGCCTGTTTACTCTCATCATTTTCAGTGAGAATAATTGTCGGAAAAAAGGTATCAAAAGGAAGGCCGATAATTTTCTCAATAGAAAAGCCTGTTATCTTTTCAAAGGCACTATTGCAGGAAGTGACCAGATTTCTGCTGTCAACAGTAATGATACCAGTATTAATATCATCAAAGATCTGCTTATACAAAATATTGAGGCGATCAAACTGTACTGAGGTCCTGGAAAGTGCTTCTTCCGTCCTGCGGAGCCTCGCTGCAACAATACTACTCGATAGACCGATAGCAAAAAAAAGGACGACGTAAACCGCAAACTTATTGACAACATCAAGAAAATAATCCGGTGGAATATAATTAGTATGAGAATAAAAGGGAGGGATATATTCAAGATACTCGCAGAGAAGAATCGCCCCGTATAAGACAGACGAAGCTGTGGCAGCCAAAAGCCCTCCGATTCGATTCAGATTCAAGCCCCCGATAAGGACAGGGAAAATAAAAATCGGCCGAAAGATAGATTGACTGCACCCGGTGCCCAGCACTAATAAAGCGGAAAACACCGTATCCGAAAGAACTTGAATAAGCCCAAAACGTGGCAGGTGACTGGTTTTTGTCTGTAAAAGCCCGGCAGATCCAATAGAGTAGATAAACACCACAGAGAGAAAAGCCATTGTCACGGCATTGGGAGGCAGAATAACATTACGCCCCAAACTCTGTAGGACCACCGTTACAGCGATCAGCAGAGTAAAAAGTATCACCCTCGTCATGATCATCCAGACCAGATGGCGACGCAGCTGTTCCTTTGAGTCTTGTATGGGTTTCAACTCGTTGATAAGCTTATTTATAGACATAATATATTCTTCATATTTTTCTTCAAACCGGTGGATAAAAAAGTACGGTCAGGAGGACGTTCTTTCCCGTTTTAATCAATCTCGTATTTTTTCGTTTTATAACGAAAAGATCTGAAACTGACCTTAAGCAGCTCAGCAGCCCGCATTTTTGAGCCTTCAGCCGCTTCAAGCGCATGCTTAATCATTCTGGTTTCCAAGTCGATCAGGATATCCTCCATCCCCCGATCAAACAGTTCCCGCTCATCCTGGGCCCCGACAAATAAGGGTTCTTTCTGTGAACCTGCTTTTTCCTTCCGAGAAAGTATAAGGCTTTCTGGAAGAATAATATTGGATGTTTCAAGGGCCACCCCGCGCTCAATAATATTTTCAAGTTCCCGGACATTGCCCGGGAAATTGTAGTCCATCAAAACTTCCAGACCATATGAAGAAATGTTTTGTACTTCTTTGCCGAACAGTTCGGAATATTTTTTTAGGAAATAATCTACCAGCAGAGGAACATCTCCCTTTCGCTCTCTGAGTGGTGGGACTCTAATCGGTACAACAGCGAGACGGTAAAAAAGGTCCTCACGGAAGCGCTTCTCCATGATTTCGTCTTCTAGGTTCCGGTTGGTTGCAGAAATGATGCGGACATTAACTTGCTTTGTCTTTGTCGATCCCACCGGCATAAACTCACGTTCCTGAAGCACCCGCAAGAGTTTGGTCTGAATAATCGGAGTAAGCTCGCCGATTTCATCAAGAAAGGCTGTGCCGGAATCAGCTTGCTGAAAAAGCCCAGGTTTATCTGCCACAGCGCCTGTAAAGGAGCCTTTGACATGACCAAAGAGTTCGCTTTCAAGAAGACTTTCCGGTATTGCACTGCATGTGATTGGAACAAAAGGATTTGCAACGACCTTGGAATGCTGATGAATGGCCTTGGCGACCAGTTCCTTTCCAGTCCCGGATTCACCATATATAAGCACACTGGCTGGGGTAGGCGCTACTCGTCTAATAAGATCGAAAATTCGCAACATTTCTGGGCTAGAACCGATAATCCCCGCAAAGGTCTCCACTGCCTCATTCTTCTCAGCTGATGCCTTGCGTTGAACGGCCGTTCTGATGACATTCTTCAGCTCATCAACATGAAACGGTTTGGTAATATAATCAAAGGCACCCTGCCTCATTGCCTGTACAGCATCATCGGGAGAGGCATACGCGGTGATCATAACCACCGGTAAATCGGAAAAATGCTGCTTAAGTTCTACCAGCAGCTCAAGACCGTTCATGCCGGGCATACGAATGTCGGTAATAACAACATCAAACGGATCTTTAATAGCGACGTCTAATGCTGTGGCCGCATTAGACGCGACAAAAACTTCGTAGCCCTCATTCTCAAAAAGAATTTTGAGAAAATCACGCATACTTAACTCGTCATCTACAATAAGAATACGGGGCATAGGTATGTCTTTCCTCAGATTAACTTCACTGTACTTCTTTGCTCTTCTTCAGACTTCTTTAAAAAAGTAAGAGGGGTCAAAAAATGGATGCAAAAGGAAACGTTTTTTCTCGGAAGCCGGAATTTCCAACACGGAATTCCAACGCATCCCTGCTGCTTTTATTCCCCGTAATCTATCAATGGATTGCCCATTACGTCAATCACTATCTCTCGAATCACTCTCACAGCAAAGCACAGGTGATAATAAACGATTACAGCAAGAAAAGAGGAAAAGGCTTAACATCGATTTATGAATAGGGTATGCTATGCTCCAAAAGTAATCCCCGAAAAAAGAGAAAAAACATGAGCATGAGCAATTCTAACCCCCTGTCGCAACAAACACTTATAGAGCATCTCAGCGAGCTACGCTCCTGCCTGATTATCTCCCTGTCCGCAGCCGCAGCAGGTTTTGCAGTTGCCTATTCCTTTATCCAGCCTCTTGCTGCCTGGTTCTTTCAACCGCTTATCAGGGTGCTTCCCGCAAATAAAAGCCTGATCTTTATCTCGTATCAAGAGGGGTTTTTTTTTATCTAAAACTCGCCCTCGTCGCAGGTATCCTGCTTGCCTGTCCTGTTATCTTTTATCAAATCTGGCGTTTTATATCACCAGGTCTCTATCAGCATGAAAAAAAAATGCTGCTGCCCTTCAGCTTTATCTCCACCTTCTGTTTCCTCGGTGGAGCTGCCTTTGGCTATTTTGTCGTCTTTCCGCCTGCATTTCGTTTTCTCATCAGTTATTCCAGTGAATTCCTTGACCCCATGCCTGCGGTCAGCGAATATTTTTCTCTTGCCCTCCGCCTCCTCTTGGCCTTTGGAGTTATTTTTGAGCTTCCGGTGGTTATGGTCTTTTTGGCTAAACTCAGCATAGTCGATGCACCTTTTTTATCAAAAAATCGCAAATACGCCTTTCTTATTGCTTTTATTATTGCAGCAATCGTCACTCCGACTCCAGACGTAGTTAATCAGCTGCTTATGGCTGGCCCACTGGTTGTGCTTTATGAAATCAGCATTGTCGCAGTACGTTTCTTTGTACGAAAACCCTTAATGAAAATTGAAGGAGAAGACACAGATGAAACCGAAGAAGGGTAAACAAAGCCAGATGGAGGGGTGAAAGCCAGGTGGAAGAAAGGATAAAGGAGAGAAGGCAGGCAACCGAGTAACCCTGCTGAAGAATGAGGTTAATCACGTTCTCCGGTAAGGGATGCTTGATAAGTAGGGAAGCCGGATAAGCACTTCCGTAACGTATACAGAGGGACAGGCCAGTATTGGCCTGCCCCGCAGAAACAACCTAAGTTAACAACGGCACTCTTTGAATATTTTCTTTTCACAGGAAGGACATTTGCTTCTATCCAATTTACTGTAAATCTCTGAAACAGCAGAACTTTTACTGTCAAAAAAGTGATCTGGCCCTATACTTTTGATGAAGCCTGACCGTACTGCAAACTCATAAACAGCCGCCTTCATATTAACAAAATACAGGCCGCCGCCCATCTTCTTCAAGCGATTATTTTCTGCAATTAAAGCTTCTGCACCGGCCAAATCAATCAAGTTGATACCAGTGGCAATAAGCAAAATATTATAGATACCCTCTTTGTCCGATACCTCTGCAATACGGTTCTGAATACGATTAATTGAACCGAAATAGATGGACCTATCAATTCTAAGAATTTTCAGCTGGGAGCATTCTGCCAGCGGTTTCTGCTCCATATCAACAAACTTCCTTATGCCGTCCTTTTCGATATTGTCAACAGAAATTGAATGAATCTCAGGGCTTGATGTTCTGGCGAGAAAGAGAATCAGAGAAAGCAGGACGCCCATATAAATGGCAAACTCCAACTCAAGAAACAGGGTGGCAAAAAAGGTCGTCAGAAGGACAGCGGATTCTGACTTACTAAATGTCAGTACCTTCTTGACATGATGAAAATCAATCAGGTTATAAGCAACCAGCAGAATAACCCCGCCCATAGCGGCAATGGGAAGATAGGCCGTCAGTGGAGCAATGAGCAGAATAATACACATCAACGCAATTGCTGCGAATATCGCGGAAAGCGGGGTTTTAGCGCCAGCCTCAAAATTAATCCCGGAACGAGTAAAGGAGCCAGACCCTGCATAACTTGACACAAAGCTGCCGCAGATATTCGATAATCCTTGGCCGATGAACTCCTGGTTCGAATCGATGCGCTGATCAGACTTGGTAGCAACGGCTCGACTGATAGACACGGCTTCGATCAGACCCAGCAGGGCAACGGCAAAGGCCTCAGGGGCCAGCATTTTGATAGTAGCAGGAGAAAAATCAGGTGATGATAACGGAGGAAGATGAGCAGGTATCTCGCCAACTAATTTAATAGCACCCGGATCAGCTATGTGAAATTTATTAAAAACAACAGCAATCAAACTCCCTACAACCATACCAATAAGGAGATTCGGGGCCTTGGGAAAAAATTTCTTCGAAAAAAATGAGACCGCAAGGGTAGCGAGTCCGATCAGTAAAAGAAGTATATTAAAATCACTCATTCCATGAAAGAGAGCAATCCAAGTATGAAGAAAAGACTCTCCTTTTGCAATGGGAATACCAGTAATATGCTTGACTTGACTTGTAGCGATCAGAATGGCTGCACCGGCGGTAAACCCGATCACCACGGTATGGGAAACAAAGTTAACCAAACTGCCTAGCCGGGCAAGCCCAAAGGCAAGCTGATAAACCCCGGCAAGAAAGGTCAGCGTCAGAGCAAGGTTAATAAATTCCGGGCTCCCTGCTTCGGCGTAACGACTCACTGAGGAAAACACCACAATGGAAATAGCAGTGGTAGGCCCCGAGATAAGATGCAATGAGGAACCGAATAATGCAGCAATAATCGGTGTGATCATCGCCGTATATAGACCATATTCTGGCGGTAGGCCAGCAATGGTCGCAAATGCGACACCTTGGGGCAAGACAATGACCGCACCGGTTAGGCCGGCTACAAGATCATCTTTGACGGTCTGTTTGGTTATTAATTTAAACCATTGAAGAAAAGGAAACAGCGACTCCACCTTCATTCTACATCCTCTTTTGTTAAGTTGAGATTGTTATCTGATTAGTGATGAGTCGAAACGACTCATCCCACCCTACTACTGCCAATAAAGAATACATACACAAACTTCGTCAGACTCTGTATTGCGGTACCTAATGTTTGTCAAGTTTAAATCTCACATTTCCTTCATAGGGATGCATTTCTTTTAGGTCAGCATAGGTTCTCCCGAATGACAGAGGAAGAAAAATCGGTATGCCACTGGTCAGTTACTCAGGGAGAGGTTTACAGTATTTCGTGAATAGGGTATGTTGGAATCGATATATTAAACGAATTATTCCGCATAGCAGGTGCCGTACACCCGGCTCCCTATCTGATTATCTGACAAAAGGAGGAACCAATGTCCTACATAGCAGATTTTGAAAAAGCCCTTGAAATAGGCCGACCGCCGAACATTAAGTCCCTGTTTCCTAACTCCAAGGCCCTGCTGGTCAGCGGCAAGGTGATTGATCGCGCTTTGTTGGCAAAAGGCAAAGCCATGACTATGGCCGCCAACGGTCGAAACCATCTGGTCATACGCGGAGCCTTGATGGCTGCGCAACGTGCCCAGGCTGCATTGATTATTGAGATCGCCCGTTCCGAAGGCGGTGCGTCATCCTATTGTCCGACAAATTACTGGAATATGGCCCGTCAGGTCGATGCCCTTTGTAATGAGCTAGGTATTACTGTGCCGGTAGCCATCCATGCCGATCATTACGGCATCAAATCTGCTGCTGACCTACCCTTTGCCCGTACCGAGATTCCCTCGCTCTTTGATGCTGGAATAACCTCCATTGCTGTTGATGCATCCCATATGCTGGACGACGATAACCTGCTGGCCTGCATTGATTTGAATAGCTTCATTCCCTCCTGGGCAGGCTATGAAACCGAAGTCGGAGAGATCAAGGTACCCAAGGATTGTCTTCGGCAGACGAGGCCCTCTTTCTAGTCAAAGGACTCAATGCTCATGATATTTTCCCAGATTGGATCGCTCTCAACAACGGCACCACCCACGGCATTGAAGCCTCCGGCCAAGGAATCCAAGTTGAGCTGACTGCGGAAATCCACGAGGCCTTAAAAGACTACGGTGTATCCGGTGCCCAGCACGGAACCTCGGGCAATAGCTCGGACCGATTGCGGGCTATTACGGCGCAAACGAGAACCACCAAGGCCAATGTTGCCACTGCCCTTCAGATGATTTCCTGGGGTGTTGCGGTGAATGACTATGGCAACGCTATCCTTGATGGAGACGGTGAGTTTGTCAAGGTACCCGGCCAAGGCATGACAGAGGAGCTATGGCAGGAGATGAAAGACTACGCCAAGGCCCAAGGCTGGGCCAAGGGTAATTATAAAAAACTGAATGCGGTCTTTGAAAACAAGCTCATGGGGCAACCCAGAGAAATTCGAGAACGAATGGCTCGACGGTTGATAATTTTGTCTACACCATGCTTACCGAGGTTTTCAATGCGGGCGGAACAGCACGCTATGCTGTAGATGCCATTTTGGAAGCTGGCTCCTATGATCTCGGTCCAAAAACCGGACGCATTGAATCTCCCGAAGATTGGACAGAAGAGAAAATTCGTGCCCGTGCTGCTGAGCTGGATACTGATAAAGGGCCGGAAGGCGATTTTGACGATTGAAAATAAGGGGGGGGAAATGGAAAATCGCAAGGATATAATTGATTTTCTGCATTCAATTATCAACCAGTTAATGCCCCAGAAGATAATCTTGGGCATTCTGGCTGGTGTTGTGATTATGGGCATGATCCACTTTATAACTCCTTGCCTCCAATCTTCAACCTCTTTTGACGTTGAAGCGATTCACCTTTGGCACTGCATTTGCTTTGGCATTGTATTGTTTAATCGGCCTAAATGAACTGCGCCTTGGAAAAACGGCAACCTTCTGATTTCACGTTACAGCAAATAGAAATTAAAAGCCCAATTTGTGGCGGTGCTTGGGTATACATGCACAGCATAATCAATGCATATATTATATATGACTCTCACCTATAGCCTCTAATTCATTATTTTACAAATGCAAAAAATACTTGTTACCGGCGCTGCCGGTTTTATCGGGCATAATCTCTCCAAGCGTCTGCTTGAGAGCGGTCGCACCGTGGTTGGCCTGGATAATCTCAATGATTATTATGATCCTGAGCTGAAAAAGACCCGACTGGCACAATTGCTTGCGTTTGAGCGATTCAGCCATGCGAATTTCGACATGGCGGATCGGGAGCTGACGGAAAAGCTCTTTGCCGAGGAGCAATTCGATGCCGTGGTTAACTTGGCGGCCCAGGCAGGAGTACGTTACTCACTCATCAATCCCCACTCTTATGTGGACACGAATCTGGTCGGCTTTCTCAACATCCTGGAAGGCTGTCGTCATAATAAGGTCAAACATCTGCTGTACGCCTCCTCCAGCTCAGTGTACGGTGCCAACACCTCCATGCCCTTTTCCGTGCATGATAATGTAGATCATCCGGTCTCTCTTTATGCCGCTTCCAAAAAGGCTAATGAACTCATGGCCCATAGCTACAGTCATCTCTACGGGTTGCCTTGCACTGGTCTGCGCTTTTTCACGGTCTACGGCCCTTGGGGTAGACCGGACATGGCCCTCTTCCTCTTTACTAAAGCTATCATGGAAGATCGACCCATTGATATCTTTAATAACGGTGAAATGGAACGTGATTTCACCTATGTCACGATATCGTCGAGGGAGTTTTTCGTCTGATTGATCACATGCCGGTCCCCAACCCAAGTTGGAGCGGCGACAAGCCAGATTCAGCCACCAGCTACTGTCCGTGGCGACTCTACAATATTGGCAATAACTCCAAGCAACAGCTGATGCACTATATTGAAGTATTGGAAGAATGCCTTGGCAAAACGGCGAAAAAGAATTTCATGCCCATGCAGCCTGGTGATGTTCCGGCAACCTATGCCAATGTGGATGATCTGGTTCGAGAAATCGACTTTAAGCCGCAAACCACTATTGAGGAAGGCATTAAAAATTTTGTAGCTTGGTATCAGGGGTATTATGGGGGGTAACTTATTTTGGTACTGGACTGTAGGCCTAAAGACCTGCGTTTCTGTCCAAAATAACAGGGCGACAATCGGTCGCCCCTTACCGCACCCTGCCTACGGTCTCATCAGCCTTAAAAGTTTTTTGTTCAAGTTCAAACAATAATCAGAGAGGAATTAACTATGGTAAAAAAACGGCATACTCTTCATATCATTTTGATTGCCCTCATTATTTCGTTTTCCACCGTCGCCCACGGTAAAAACGCCATTGTCGCCAGCGGGGAAGCCAGTAAAGCCTCTGTTGAGGCAGCGATTAATCTTCTCTCAGCGTCTGCCGACCTCTCAGCCGCTGGCCTTGAGCTCGGAGGCAATATTGCTATTGAACTCGGCAAACCTCTTGCAAATATTGTTCTGACCAGTGCTGAAGTATCCATGGAAAGCGTGGCTTTTTCCACGGAAGTTCTTGCTGACGGCTTCGTCACCACAGCTATGTTGAGCAATGAATTGGCGCACGCTGGTATTGACCTTTCCGTGGACGCTGCTCAGCTCGCCGCATCGGCGACTGCGGCCGGGATAACCATGTCGGCTGAGACTGCTGGGCTTTTTCTGCATCAGGCGGTTAATATTGCTGCGGCCAGTGGCAGGTTAAGCGGTGAAGTTGCGAAGCTCTCCGTCGCGCTTGCCGCCGCTGGCGTTGAGTTGAGCGTGGACAGCGTCAAGCTGGTGGCCGACGCCGCCGCCAAAGGAGTCACAATAAGTGAGGAAGCGGCGAAAAATATCATAACAGCCTCCCTCAGTATTGCAAAAGAATGTATTGCCGCTGCCGTCGTTACTGAACGATATATTTTAATGACGCTCGAAGAAGCCAACACTCTCCTGCGCGAAACCTCTATGGCCACAGTCACTGCCGCCATTAAAACGGGGCGAGAAACTGTCGAGTTTACTGCCGCTACAGCAAGCCATCTCAAACAGCTGGGTATTAATTCCGTTAAATACAGCAAAGAGCTTTCAAAACGCGCCGCCACAGCAGCTGTTAACGCAACGATTGTCACTGTTAATGGCGCCAATGATGCCACTGTTGTGGTGATCAACACCGGCTCTGGTCTTATTGTCGCTTCACTTGACAAGCTCACCGCTGCGGTTGAAAAGACCACCAAAAAAATTCAACCTTAATTGCAAAAAGGAAGAGGGATTACGCAAAAGAAATTGATATGAGAATGATAAAACACCTTTCCATACTGGTTATCTGGCTACTCATTTTCACATCATCGGCAATGCCTTTCAGTGCTGACTTCAGCCAGGAAGAAACCAGCGACGAGCAAAGACAGGAGAATCTTGATCGCACTCAACATTTGATTAATACAATTGAGACCTATCTGCTCAATAATGATGTCTTTGTCGGTATTATGTCAAGGCGGGGTGCCGGAGATCCAGAGACTGGCGTTTCAGATACCGACTCCCTTGATTTGACAGGCATGGCCCACACCGGATTTATTATAAGAAGTGGCTTTTCCAAAAAAGCTGATTATATTACCTTTAATCTGGTCAGAAAAAAAGGCGTAAAAAAGGTCGGTTCGGAAGAATATGACCTCAGCGAGCTGAAAGTATGGAGCTTGCCCAATTTTTTTATTGGTTCCTTTGAAAAAGATGCCATTGTCTTTTTGCCGGAAAAAAAAGTGCAGCTTAAACTGTGGAATCTCCTCAGAGCAAACGGTGCCTTGGATATCGAAAAGAAAAAACGATACCTCAAAGGCGCAGCAGGAAAACAGCTGGTGGATGACAAAGGAATGCCTCGTTTTGTCACTGATCTTTTTATTAAAAACGGAGCTTTTGCCCTGCTACACAATCCAGAATATAATCTTCTTTCCGATTATACCGAGATGTCCACCCAGAATTGCAACGAACTTCTTCTTAAAACCTATATCGGTATCCGTGATTTTTGGCAGTTGACAGAACAGGAAACGGACGGCAATGGTATCACTAATGCCGCTTTGAGGAATTATCGAACACAGATTGCCAAATCAATTGAAGCCAATTTCACTCCTTCACAGATGATTCTTTCACGCACCAAATCCACCTTTGCTTTTACGCAGAATATACGCTTTGGAGAACGGCATAAAGAATCCCCCAGCTTTCTTGGCTTGAAACTGAAAAGAGAAAAGTTCAATGTGGTAGGTGTTGACAGCTTCTGTGATCCGAAAAATCAGAAATATCTCGGCTGGAGTGATTTCAAGGTATTCAGGGAAAAACATGACCCGAAATCAGGCTGGTCTATTGAGGACCGGGGCAAAAATTATGTTAAAGTCAATCGGCTGAGTGGTCAGAAAAATGAGATTGAATTGAAGTAATGCAGGAGACGGGTCCGAGATCGCCGATCACACCCCCACTAACTCAACATCACCCCAAGCCCCGAGATGTTCGCCGGAGATAATAACAACACCAGTAAGTCCGTTAATCTCCTTGGCGATCTCTAAGGCATGCTGGATGCTTTTTTTATTCCTGCCCACCTCATTACCTAAGCGGGTGGCAGCGGCATCGGCTAAAGCGGTGGAAGACGCGACAACAGCAACGGCGTCAGCACGTCCAAGACTGAGAGAGTGGCCGATCATACCGGAGGAGCAGCACACTCCGCAGGGCATCTGCTCGGGTAGGAGACGGATGCCCAATTTACCGCTCAGCGGTGATTCACCAGCATAAACGGCAATGGTGCTTTCCTGGGTCCGGGCGACAAAGAGATCACCACCGTTCTCGACAATGACCTCTGCAAGGCCTTGAGCAAGCAAGCCTTTACCAACCTGCTCAGCAACAATCCCGGCAACCGCTGCCATAGGACCGACTCCAGTCGATGCTCCTGCTGATAACATCTCCTTAATAAATTCCGGTGCCCGTTTATCCATAGGAAGCGGGGCAAGGCTCTGCAAAAAAATCGGATATGCCCTGATATATCCTTCGATCACCCCACGCACCTCGGAGACCGCCAACAAGACTTGATCCTCCACCGGTTGTGAGGCCAAGATGTGCAGATCTGTTTCAGCAATTTTGACGATGGAGGAAACAAGACCTGAATTTTCTATGGCACGGTATGTCCGCTCCTGATAAGAAAGCGGTGATTTGTTTTTTGCAGCAGCCATGAAAGAGAGTACCTCTGCTTGAGGAAATTGAGAAAATAATGCGGATGAGAATCCGGTAGGAATCTGGCCATTCAGTACCCACCGTTAAAACGGTGGGCTCTTTTCGTTCGCCCCTCCGGGGCTGTGCCAAGAATCAACGACTTTATGTTGAACGACAATCAAAGCCTAACCCGGCAGTCAGTCATCGTCCTTTTTACCCGCTATCCGCAAGCAGGAAAAGTAAAAACTCGATTGATAAACCACCTCGGCCCGCAAGGAGCAGCTGATCTCCATAGTCGAATGACCAAACAGGTTATCAATCAAGTTCAACCGGCACTAATGACAGGCTCTATTCAATTGCAGGTATACTACTGCGGTGGTTCACAGCAGGAAATAAAAACCTGGCTGGGCAAGAACAGTAAAGATATTCAGCTGGCTCGACAACAGGGTAATGGCCTGGGAGAGCGAATGCAAGATGCCTTTGAGCAAACATGGCAGCAGGGAGCAGAAAAGGTTCTCCTTATTGGTTCTGACTGCCCTGGTATAAATTCGGCCATCATCACAAGTGGTTTAGAATATCTTCAGCAGCACGACCTGGTTCTCGGTCCGGCGACCGATGGTGGATATTACCTGATCGGCCTCCCTGCCCGCCTCAAAAAAGAGAAGCGAAATTATGCTGACCTCTTTCAGAATATTGACTGGGGCACTGATCAAGTATTAGCACAAACACTTACCCAGGCCCATAAAAACAACCTTTCCGTTGCCCTACTTCCTCAACTGCACGATATTGACCGTCCAGAAGACCTTGTCCATCTCAATTATTATACCGACCCTGAATGAAGAGCAGCATATCAGGGATTGTCTTGATCGCCTTCTGCCGCAAACAAGTCGATATGACCTGCTTGACGGGCTGCCGGAAATCATAGTTATTGATGGCGGCAGTACAGATCAAACTGTTCAAGAGGTCCTCACAAGAGGAGTCAAGCTGATCCATTCTAAGCCCGGTCGCGGCCAACAACAGCATTGCGGAGCCGAGGCAGCAGGCGGTGAGATTCTCCTTTTTCTGCATTGTGATACTGTCTTGCCGGGGACTTTTCCCGAGGATATCTGTTCAGTCCTTCAAAAAGAAAACGTTGCTGCCGGAGCCTTTAGATTAAAAATTAACGGGAAAGGGTTAGGATTTCGCCTCATAGAAGCCGGAATCCAGGTCCGCTCAAAAATATTCAGCCTCCCCTATGGCGATCAGGCCCTATTTATGCGCCGAGAAACTTATTTTGTGGCCAAAGGATTTCCACAACAACCTATCATGGAAGATGTGGGCCTGATACATCGTCTTAAAAAGCTGGGCAGGATCTCCATTACCCAATCCCATGTTACGACCTCAGCCAGACGCTGGCAGCAACACGGTCTGATAAAAACGACCTTGGTCAATCAGCTGATGCTCCTTGGTCGGGCTGTGGGTATCCCTCCACAACAGCTGGCACGTTTCTACTACGCAAAAAGGAAATAACCTGAGGGAAGCGAACTTTGAAGGTAGAATGCGACTTCTCCTTATTTATCTAAAAACAATAAGTTAACTACAAAGCCATCCGTTGCTTTAAAAAATAATGGAATGCAAGGGTCTTACTGGTAAGATTCTTGCATCCTCCTTTTTTTACATTATTTTTTTAAACAACCCCTCCCTTTTTTATTGCATTTCACACCCACCATGTGTAATTATTTATACAAGAGTGTTAAAAATTGGCTCTTTTGAATTTTAATTCGATAAGATAGTCGATAGTTCCCTATTCAGTGTTGTTTGCTGCACTGCTTTTTTTTCAGTATATGAGAATAATGCTGCTAAGAGAAAGGAACGATGGCTGAGCTTGCAAAGCTTGGTGACTTCTGTCTGAATTCCGCCTGCCTAGAGTATGAAGGCTAAAAGAACTGTTTACAACGGTCGTTATCGGGCGATAACATCCCAACAGGGTGACCATTGATTTTTAAGATAGTATAAAGATAAAGCCAAACCTGTTGCGAGGCAGGGACGGAAAGCCTACGGGTCTCATAGAGATGGCCGGTTACCTTGTAAATTAAAAGAGGTAACCCGGCCTTTTTTTTGTGCATTTCCCCCATAACCTGACCGTTTTTTCCGGGACAATTGTTTATTTCAATAGGAGGAGCAGATGAATAAACCAAGTATGCTTACAGCATTATGTCTGGCATCACTGATGCTTACAGCACCAGTGGTTCAAGCCCAAGACATAAGTTGTGAGACGGCCTTCGCCTTTGGCGATCGTAATAATGATGATGTCCTTGATGTTGGTGACAGTGAACTAAACACCCTGTCTGGCATTGAAGCGAATCGCTGGGGATGGCAGCTTCGCCTGTATACCGGGGATGAATTTACAGTTCCTATTTACGCTGGAGCAGGACAGAATGATATCAGTAAAGGCACTTATGTGGGCACCCTTGAAGTTAAATATTTAAATGACAGGATTGCTCTTTCATTTAATATACTGGAAGGGTTTTACATGAGTGAAACTCACCTGTATGCAGGTAGAGATGATCTCCCCACTTCAGCACCTGGTCAATACAAAAAATTTACAGAAGGCAATATTACGGCTCTCAGTGGCGGGCTTTATGAAATTCTTCTTAACGAAGATGCCCAAATGGAAGACTTGAATCTTGTTGTCCATGCAACGGTATGCAACAGCGAGATAGGCCCCATAGATGATCCCCCTAACACTACAATCGGTGACAAAGGACCGACTGGAGACCAAGGTCCGACCGGCGACCAAGGACCGCAAGGAATAACGGGACCGACTGGAGACAAAGGCCCAACTGGCGATCAAGGACCACAAGGAATCACTGGACCGAACGGAGACAAAGGCCCAACCGGCGATCAGGGATCGCAAGGAATAACGGGGCTAAACGGAGACAAAGGTGCCACTGGCGATCAGGGACTAACTGGACCGACTGGAGACAAAGGTGCTACTGGCGATCAGGGAGTAACGGGTGCAACTGGTGCTACAGGCGAAGATGGTGCCACGGGCGACAAGGGTGCAACCGGTGATCAAGGACCGACCGGACCAACTGGCGACACTGGTGCCACGGGCGCTGATGGTGCGACTGGGGATCAAGGACCACAAGGAATCACTGGACCGACTGGAGACAAAGGCGCTACCGGCGAGCAAGGACCACAAGGAATAGCTGGACCAAATGGTAATCCAGGTGTAGACGGTGCTGCTGGACCGACTGGCGACAAGGGTGCAACCGGCGAGCAAGGACCGACTGGTAATCCAGGCGTAGATGGCGCTACGGGTGCGAGCGGTGATCAAGGACCGACTGGTGACAAAGGCGCAACTGGGGATCAAGGACCGGTTGGTATTGGAGGATGTGAATCCATACCCGTTTGTGAAACAGGAACGGTTATGATAGGTATAGACATCGCTCATTGCGAGCCAATATGTACTGAGATTCCAGCCTCTCCTTCTAAACCAACATGCGATAATGCTCCGTCTTCCGCTCAAAAAACCAATAACTGGTGGAATGGACTAAGTCACTATTTCAAGAAAAACCAATAACCCTCATATCACTTGAGAAGAAGGGCAGGCTCGAAAGGGCCTGCCTTTTTTATTTTCCAGATCATTTTTTCTTTTATATTAAAAAGATAAAAGGACAAGGCTATCTTTGCTTAAAATGAAAAATCCTTTGATATCATACTTGACACCACCATGGACCGACCTTTTTATCCCATATAAATAATATAAAATCAAAAAGTTATACAGGATACAGACGTGTCCTATTCCGATAGGCAGTAAGTTTCCCATCCATACGCACCAAGATCACTTGATTCGTCACTATGAAGCTTATTATCCAAATCCCGTGCTTGAATGAAGAGCAGACCTTGCCGATGACCATTGCGGACTTACCAAAATCAGTCCACGGTATCGACAAGATAGAAATATTAATCATTGATGACGGCAGTACAGACCGAACCGTTGAGGTTGCCCAAGAGCTCAAAGTCGATCATATCGTTCGTAATATAGGGACGCTGGGACTTGCCCGGTCATTCCGTAAAGGACTGGATGCCTGCTTGGCCCACGGGGCGGATATTATTGTAAACACAGATGGAGATAATCAGTATGCTGGGCAGGATATAGCGCAACTGGTACAGCCTATCATTGCAGGTAAGGCGGATATCGTTATTGGTGATCGGAGAACCAGTGAAATTGAACATTTTTCTCCCGTCAAAAAAGCACTACAAAAATTAGGAAGCAAGGTGGCCAGACAACTCTCAGGAACGCAGGTTCCTGACGCTGTCAGCGGTTTTCGCGCTCTTTCCCGTGATGCCGCTCTGAGGATGAATATTATATCTCCCTATAGCTACACTATTGAAATGTTAATTCAAGCAGGCAAAAAAAAAATTGCCATAACGCATGTACCTGTCAGCACTAATCCGAGCACCCGTGAATCACGACTATTTACCAACATTCCTACTTTTATCGGTCGACAATTGAGCAGTATGCTGCGCATGTATTCTATGTTTGAACCTTTGCGCGTCTTTGCCACCATCGGCCTGCTGATATTTATCCTTGGCATACTCCCTATTATCAGATTCTTTTGGTATTATTTTTCAGGAGACGGTCAGGGACATATTCAATCTTTGATTATTGGCGGCGTGTTGATGAACTTGGGCTTTCTTACCTTAATGATCGGCCTGCTAGCTGACCTAATTTCTTTCAACAGGCAACTGATTGAGATGACAGTTGAAAAAATACGTAAAATTGAATTAAGACAACTAAGAGAAGAGACAAAGGAGCAAAGTAAAGAGTCATGAAGAAAATTCTTTGTGTTACTTCAAATTTCCCACGCTGGGCTGGAGACAGCACAACACCCTTTATCCTCCACCTCGCTCAGGATCTTCAGTCCTTGGGCTGGCAGGTTGATGTACTGGCACCCCACGCCCCGATGGCAGCCAGACATGAACAGATCAACGGTGTTAAGGTGTCGCGTTTCCGATATATCTGGCCAAATCGACTACAGACTGTCTGTTATCAGGGTGGTGCGTTGATTAATCTAAAACAAAACCCAAGCAATTATCTCAAATTACCGGCATTAGTTTTTTTTGAAGCAGCAGCGGTATTCAAACACCTTTCCCAGGGAGATTACGATCTTGTTCATTCACATTGGATACTCCCCCAAGGCTTTACCTCAATACTGGCCGCCAAAGCCTTGTGTCTTCCCCATGTGCTTACAGTACATGGCAGCGATGCTTTTGCGCTCAGAGGAAAAATGTTGAAGACATTCAAACGTTGTGCCCTCTGTCATGCTGATTCCGTAACAGTGAATAGCTCTGCAACTGAACAACAGGTACGGACCATTGCACCGACCATGCCTGAATTAGAATTGATCCCTATGGGGATATCGACAAATGAGCCTGATCAACAACGATCCTGTGAACTACGGGCAGCATACAAAAAAGGAGCGGGACCGCTTCTGATCTTTGTCGGCAGACTGGTGGAGGAAAAAGGCGCGGATGATCTTCTTGCTGCCGTTGCTTTGCTTTGTAAAACATTACCGGATACAACGGCATTGATTTTAGGAACAGGACAAAATGAGGAAGCACTAAAAAAATCAGTGCAACAGCTAGGTATTTCCGACAGGATTTTCTTTATCGGATGGGTTGAACAGCATGATATACCGACTTATTTGGCTGCTGCTGACATTTTCGTCGGCCCCTCGAAACAATCTTACGATGGACGTCATGAGGCCCAAGGGCTCTCTTTTCTTGAAGCCATGTTTGCCGGAATACCGGTCATTGCGTCCTCTATTGGTGGAATAAAAGATACGGTCATTCATGAAAAGACCGGTCTGCTGATCCCAGAAAATTCTCCATCATCAATTGCTGAGAGCGTTATCCGACTGGTACAAGACAAAAATCTAAAAAACTTACTCGTCACCCAGGCACGAAAAGTCAGTAATAAATTTACCCGAAAGATATGCGCAACCCGCTTTTCCCGTTTATTTGAAAAACAAATCGAAAAAAAGACAGTATCTACAGACAGATAGGTTAAAAATAAATTCTTTACTTCATTCCTTGCTGCATTTACTTGTCAAATAAGATCCCAAAACCCAACATGATCCATATTTTATTATGAATAAACAAAAAAATTCACAACGCATTTGGTCAAGTCAATTTGGACATTATGTATATATCGCTCTGCTGATCCTGATCACTTCAATTATTTATTCCAATACGCTTGATAACACCTACCACCTCGACAGTGTGTATCGGGTTCAAAACAATACAGAAATAGATAAATTTTGGCCACCAATACGATTTTTTACTGACGTCAGAACCGGTAGTACCAACCCGAAAATTGCTGAATTCAGACCGCTGATGCCCCTGTCCCATGCCATTAACAGCGAAATAGCCCAGTTTGCCGGGATTGGCAGGCTTGCTGGGTTTCATATAGGTAATATAGCCATTCATATCTGCTCCACAATTTTGGTTTATTTTTTGTCATGTATTTTGATAAGCGGATGGGGTGGCACTGCTGGACCAGAAATGGAAACCATCCATTTTAGGCATAAGGCCTTTGTGGCCGCTTTAATTTTTGCGGTCCATCCTATTTCCGGTTCCGCTGTCAACTATATAGCAGCCCGTGATCTGCTGCTGATGGTTTTTTTCTTCCTTGCCGCTATGCTGGTTTATTTTCATATGCGGATGAAAGGAGACACGATTTATGGATGGGTAAGCTCATTACTGCTAATTTGCCTGGCAATTCTCTCGAAACAGGCCGCAATCATAGCTTTCGGGCTTGTTTTTCTTTTTGAATGGCTGCTGGCCAAGCAGGGGTTGTTGAACTGGAGGTTGTGGCTACGGACTGTCATTTTTTCCTTACCAACGGCAGGCTATTTTCTACTGTACTCTTTTTGGATTGTTCAGAAAAATCCAAGTGATTCTTTGCGGACACTGAGCGGAATAACCTATCCTCTCACCATGCTCAAGGTCCATCTCTTTTATTATCTGCGCAATTTTGTCTGGCCTTTTCAAATGCGGGCTCTTGCTGAAGTAGAGATGGTTGATACTGTCTTCAATCCGGCGGCATTGACCGGGCTGGTATTTATCCTGTTCACTTTGCTTGCCGCTTGTTTTTTTTATAAACGGCAGCCACTGTTGACTTTTTTTATTTTTGCTTATTGGTTGCTGTTTTCTCTGACTTCTTCTTTTTTTCCTTTCCAATTTGTGGTCACTGATTATCGGCAGTATATGCCCTTAGTTTTTCTCTCTATGACCTTCACGTTGCTGCTATTTTTATGGACAAGGAAAACCGTTGCATTGACTATCGTCACGGGAATGGTGCTTTATTTTTTTCTCTCTTCTTGGTTCATGAACAGGCATTGGAAAACTGAGGAGAGTTTTTGGGAACAAAGCATTAAATACGGTGCCCGCCCCCTTGCCCATAATAATTACGGATTAGCTGTCACCAGAAAAGACCCGGAGCTTTCCGAATATCATTTTAAGAAGGCATTGGAAAAGAGCCCCTATCATATTTACACCAATATCAATCTAGGAATGCTTTACCTGCGACAAGAAAAAACGGCTGAAGGCATGAAGATACTTCGTAATGTAGTACGGCTGAATCCAAACTGGGCCTTGTCGCATTATTGGCTATCTGTTGGTCTCAAATCTGTTGGCCAAAAGCAGGAGTATGTATCAGAGGCAAAACGTGCTGCCGACTTGGACCCTCGATCTTTCAGATATCAGTATTCCGCTGCAAAAGCATTGCAGGATGCAGGACGGTATCAAGAGGCTATACCGTATTTTGAGCGGATCATAAAGATAAACCCGGCGTATAATATGACGGAATTCTGGTTGGGCTTTGCCTTGCAGAAAAACGGACAGTCAGAAGAGGCCATTGATATGTATAGTCGCTTTTTAAGACGCAAGCCCGACCATGTCCAAGGACATTTCAATCTTGGTTATGAACTCATGGTTGTGAAAAAATGTACAGGAGCAGTGGAGCACTTTAACAAAGTGCTTGAACTCAGACCCTCTTACAAAGAGACGCATCTATATCTTTCCAGGTGTTACAAAATATTGAGAGATGAAGAAATGGCTGATCGGCACATACGGAAATACAGGGAAAAATGACCGCTGAGAAGACATGAGTACACAGCACAAGAAAAAGTCTATCCTTCATAACATTACAGCCTTGGCATCATCCCAGTTTGCTGGCAGCCTTATCCGCTTCATGTATATGCTGGTTCTTGCCCGCATGTTAGGACCTGAGCAAACCGGTGTCTATCTTTACGGCGTGGCATTGTATTTGGGGGTAATAAATATTGGGCTGTTTGGGCAAAATATCTTTCTGGCTCAGCGTCTTGGCAAGCATGCAGGTCTCCTCCTGCCTATACTGCATCATAGCCTGACCATCACCCTGACAGCCACACTGATTGCTGCGGCAGGGCTGACCCTGTTCGTGTGGATCACTGAGCCAGAGTTCATCCTGCGCTTGACAGTCCTTTGCTTTGTGGGAGCCATGATTGGTAGGAGTATGGTGATCTGGGTGCGTGGCGTATATATCGCTTTTGAACGCCCCCGTTGGATTCCACAGTATGAAATACTCTTTCGTGGAACAGAAGCGTTAGCAGGCGTTGCCACTCTATGTGCAGGAGGCGGCCTGCTGGTTATCTGTTTTTTCCATTTTCTTTTTTGGGCACTTGAAGCATTTTTTTCTCTGCACAAATTATCCTGTGAATATCCAGGGGCTTTAGCTCTGGGGTATCGTCACGACTATTTGAAAAAAGTCGCGAGGGTATCGTTGTTATTTTTGATCAGCACTACCGCTATGGCACAATTCTCGCAGATTTCAGTTGTTCTGTTGCGCAGGCTGCAGCCGGACGGAACAATTGTCGGGCACTTTGGTCTCGCCATGCAATTTATGACTGCAATGATGATTGTCCCCACTGCCGCTACCCAAGCATTTTTGCCCCGTCTCAGCCGTTCTTTTAATCACGGAGGGGGTGAAGACCTGATTACTGCTGTGAAACTGACAGGCATATTGACATTAGCGGGGGGGGTGATGGCTGCTGCCTACGGACCCTTGTGTATCTCCCTAGTACTAGGACCTGACTATGCCGAAACAGCTAAACTGTTTCGGTACCTCTGTTCGGTATTCGTGCCTTTTGCAGTGACAATCTTCCTTGGGCAATGCCTGAACGTGATTAATGGTCAGATCAAAGCAATGATCATCACTGTGGGGATGACGGTTATACATGCTGTCCTACTGGCGGTCTTTGCGGCTGATTCTCCCGTCATTGCAGCTGTCGCCTCTATGATTGCGGCAACTGTAGTATGTATGGTTATCGCTATGCACCAAGTAAGCCGACAATTAAAGCTTCCTAATAATATATGGTGGCTGAAGTTTGTGTTTATAGTTATTACAATTTATATAATCATCGAAATTGGTTGGGCATCGTTGATGATTACCGCTCCGGTGGCCTTGATGGCGGGTTCTGTCCTGATATGGTTGTTGCAGTTTTTTGATAGTCATGATATCAAAACGATTCGTCGCCTGCTGGGGGAATTTTAAAGGGCGTTGGGCAAATAGTTTAGAAATCGGTTTTAAAGCACTGAATTAGTGTGTCTTTTCAAGCAACCTCGGGCTTAAGGGAATTTGTCTTGATGTATTTAACAGATAAAAATTCGCGGGGAAAAAGAAATAATGGCCACGATTGCCAGCGCCCGCCTGTATGTATTCAGCCAAGGCGTTAAACGTTTCATTATTGCGATAAAATAAGAAGATGAGGACGAGAACACCGCTACCTCGTCGCTACCGATATGTCATGGAGAACAGAGGATATTGTAAAGGCTTACTCATTGCTCAAATTGTCTGGTTTCGCTGCACTCAATCAAACCTTGTATTATGAAATTGAGATGAGTTACCATGGTTCATCTCAATAAAAGGAGAATCGGACGCCGTATCAGACCTGGAATCGAAAAGTTCGTAACGTAGATCTCGCGCCGATTTCTCCTGCTTTTTCCTGTGGGAGCTCGAACAGTATCAATGGCCCGACCCAGAGTCGGCAGCCCGTATTTACAAGGTTAAGCGTGCAGGGAGTTTTGATAATGAATCACGAATACATACTCGGTATTGATGTAGCAAAAGCAAAATTGGATATCGCTCTCCGTCGTCCGAACGGAAAATTCAGAAGCAAAGTCGTTCCAAACACTTTAGACGGTTTTAACAAACTGTCCGAATGGCTGAACAAGCAGGGTGCGGGGAACGTTCACGCCTGCATGGAAGCCACCGGAGTTTATTGGGAATCCTCTGCGGAATTCCTTGCGGACGCCGGTCACACCGTAAGCGTCATTAATCCGGCCTTGATTAAAGCGTTCGGAGCCGCATCCATGTTGCGGACGAAAATCGATAAACAGGACGCCCGGCTAATCGCGCGGTTCTGCGCAGAAAAAAGACCCTCCCCGTGGGAAGCTCCGCCTGGAACGCTCAGGGAACTTCGGGCTCTTGTCGCCCGCCGTGACGCCCTTGAAGCCATGAAGACTCAGGAGCGCAACCGTCAGCATGTCGCTCGTGCGGCGGTTCTTGAGGGTATCGAAAAGCATCTCGAATACTTAAAAAATGAAATCGACAATATCGACTCGGAAATAAAACAAAAAATCGACGAC
>MTKO01000034.1 GCA_004028505.1 Candidatus Electrothrix aarhusensis | reverse complement strand
ACTCTCCCTTGGCCAAGGCTGCTGCGATCAGGGCGCGTTGGGTCAGGCTTTTTGAGCCGGGTACGTGGACAATTGCATCTATGGTATCAACCGGAGTTATTTCTCTCATAATATCTTTGTTCAACTTTTTTTTATAAAAATGCTGCGACAAGGGAGTCAACTGGAAATACCTTACCTCCTTATGCCGGATTCCGCAGGGGCGAACCTGCATGTTCGCCCGAAAATTTTGCGTTCGGGTAGGGGCACGGCGCGCCGTGCCCCTACAATCTCAGGCAACGGCCCGACGGCGTAACTCTTCTTCCAAGGCCGAACGCATGATAAGCTGAGGAGGTATTGCACCGGTCCAAATCTTAAACTGAGCAGCCCCCTGATAAAGCAGCATGGCCAGACCATCAATGGTCTGACAACCTGCGGCCTTGGCCTCCCGAAGGAGTCGGGTTTCCAAGGGAGCATAGACGATATCCATGACCACGGAAAATCCGGGTAACAGAGAGGGGGGCACCACAATGCCCTCATTATTCGGTTCCATTCCCACTGAGGTGGTGTTGATCAGCACATCCGCTGAAACGTCAGTGATCTCTTCCAAAGGCACAAAGGTACAATCGAGCCAGTCAGCAAGGGCCTTGCCGGTTTTCACAGTTCTATTGGAGATAATCACCTCCGCCCCGGCCTGAACCAGGCCAAAGCCCACAGCTTTGGCAGAACCGCCAGCGCCGATAACCAGCACCCGACTCTGCGACAAATTGACTTTTTCCGCCAGGGCCGTATTGGCACCCAGCCAATCCGTATTCAGACCGCGCAGAATGACCCGGCCATCTTTACCCTTCTGAAAGACCAAGGTATTAACCGCCCCGATCTTTTCCGCCACCGGATCAATCTCATCAAGAAAAGGAATAACGGCCTCCTTATGCGGCACCGTAACACTGACGCCTCGAAACCCTAGGGCTCGCAAACCGACAATCCCCTGCTCGATATCGCTTACTTCCATGGGCATGTAGACCCGATTCATCCCCAGCTCAGCAAATGCGGCATTATGCATAGCCGCTCATAGAATGACGGACCGGGTTGCCGATTATTCCGTATAACGCTGTTTTTCCATCAATATCCATGTTTTTTCTCAATAAAAGCGCGATAACGTACTCAAGCTACGGCAAGAAGAGCAGTCAGTTCTTGCAGCTGCTCAAGCGACAGCTGACCAGGGGCCGTGGCCTGGGCATTGTCCAGGCAGACATAGGACATATAGCCGCCAAGATACAAGGTAGCAAGACGAGTAATTCGACCCGGCTCTCCCATACAGAAACAGCTCAAAGGAAAATTCGCGGCCTTGGCCTGCTCCTGGAGGTGGAGAACTCGCAGGGCATCTTCCGCGCTATGGGCGGTGGTCACGATTTTGCCGATGATCTTGCCGGTACCGGCATCACTCTCCACCATTTGCGCCAAGATTTTTTCTAACTCTTCCTGTGGCGGGGTCACCTCAAAATTATGCCAGGAAAGGATCATCCGCGTCGGACCTCCTGACATGGCATCCAGCAGGCGATCCCGTAGAGTTTGCTCTGCTCGCAGTTCGCAATCAACATAGGCTGCCTGCTGCTGAATAGCCTCTAAAAGCGGTTCTATCCGTTGCTCCTCTGAACGGTCAAAGGCACCGCCTTCCCAGCTGGGCCGATGGGTAAAAAGCAGGGGTTTATCCAGCACAGCGCAGCAGGCCGACACATCAGAGTGCTGCATACTGTCCAGCCGCACCTCAATCACATCTGCTCGTTCCCCAATCTGGCTGACCTGGGCAAGAAGGGCAGCAACATCAGCCCCGGCCAGTGAAACGCAGATCTTTCCTCGTGTCATCTGTGCCATTAATCTGTTCCTGTCTTCAAGGTACCGATAATATCAACCAGACAATCTTCACCCTGCTCTTGCAGGTAGCTCGTCAGGCCCTGCACGATACTTTCCGCCGCCGAGGGATCGTAAAAATTCGCAGTGCCGACTTGAACCGCACTTGCTCCGGCTAAGAGAAACTCCAACGCATCAGCAGCCGTGGTGATACCGCCGATGCCAATCACCGGTAAAGAAACTGCCTGGGCAACCTGCCAGACCATGCGTAGGGCCACCGGCTTAATTGCAGGCCCGGACAGGCCACCGATCACATTGGCGAGCCTCGGCCTACGGGTAATCGGATCAATCGACATGCCGATCAGGGTGTTGATCAGCGAGACCGCATCAGCACCGGCATCTTCAACCGCCCGGGCCATGACAACAATATCCGTGACATTGGGCGAGAGCTTGACAATCAAAGGTAACGTGGTGGACCGGCGCACTGCTTCAGTCACCTTTGCCGCCATTTCCGGCACCGTACCAAAGGCCACCCCGCCTTTTTTCACATTCGGGCAGGAAATATTTATCTCCAGCGCAGCAATTCCTTCAGCCCCATCCAGTTTCCGAGCGATCTCACTGTACTCCTCTACCGAATCGCCGAGGATATTCACCACAACCGGAGTAGTGAGCTTACGCAGATAGGGCATTTTTCCGGTGATAAAACGATCCACCCCGACATTTTCCAAGCCGATGGCATTGAGCATGCCGCAGGCCGTCTCAACGATTCTGGGTGGCGGATTGCCCGGCTTGGGGTGCAGGGAGATTCCTTTGACAATAATGCCGCCGAGCCGGTCAAGATTAACCAAATTTTCAAATTCTCGGGCATAGCCGAAGGTACCAGAGGCGGTCATCACCGGATTACGCAAGGCAAGAGAACCGATCTGCACCCGTAAATCAGGCATGATGCAGGGTACAGCCTCTCTCGCTTCCACTTTTTTCTCAGGATTTTTCTCCAATAGAACAGCTTCTTCTTTCATACCAGACTCCATTCCAGGTGATCCGCATTAAAGACAGGGCCCTGTTGACAGACACGAACCAAACCTCTTTTTCCGTTCACCGTACAACCGAGACAGGCACCTATACCGCAAGCCATATGGGTTTCCAGAGAAACCTGACAATGTACCTCGGCCTGCTGACACTGGCGAACAACATTTTCCATCATCAGGTGCGGCCCGCAGGTGTACACCTGTTCCACGGTCGGCAGGACAAAACCAAGAAGATCCGGGATAAAGCCCTTGCGGCCGATACTGCCGTCATCGGTTGCCAACTGCACTGTATAGCCCAAAGCGGAGAATTCATCAGCCAAGGGAGTAAGTTCATCCTTGGTGCGGGCACCGAGCAGAATATGATCTTTTTCTGTTGCCCGCCCGGTACTGTGCAGCTGTTCAGCCAGAAAAAGAAGCGGGGCAATCCCCATACCTCCGCCAATTAGGCAGACCGGTCGCTCATCGGAAAAATCAAACCCGTTACCCAGAGGACCGACCAAATCAAGCTCATCGCCGACACAACGACGGGCCAACATAGCGGTCCCTTTACCGAGCACCTTGAAAAGTAAAGAAATACTGCCGTCCGCACAACTGCGATGGATGGAGAAAGGGCGACGAAGTAGGGGATCAAGACCGTCAATGACCCGTACCATAACAAATTGGCCGGGTTGAGCCTCGGCAGCGATTTTCGGGGCTTGAAGCGTCAGGCGAAAAACGTCGGGAGCCAAACGGTCTCGGCCGATGATACTGCATTTTTGCTGGAATTCAGACATAAAAAGAGCTACTATTAGAATTAAACATTGAAAAAGAGGCAGGAATACCGCCTGTCGATTCGGGTATAATAACCGGCACCGGCTTTTGATTCAAGGAAACATTCTTCACTCCTGAAAAGGAGCGATCAACATCACATCTACAATAAACATGGAAACCCTCTTTCTTCTCTACAGCTTTATTTTCGGTGCCCTTATCGGCTCGTTCCTCAATGTCGTCATCTTCAGGCTGCCTGATGAGACACAATCCGTGGTCTTTCCGGCCTCGCACTGCCCCAAATGCGGAACAAACCTGCACTGGTACGAGAACATTCCTGTTCTCAGCTATCTTGCCCTACGAGGGAAATGTCGAACCTGCAAGGTTCCGATCTCGTTGCAGTACCCGGTTGTGGAACTCTGCATGGCCCTCCTCTCCCTGGCCCTGTACAATGAATTCGGTTTTTCCCTTATCCTGCCCTTTTATTTCCTCTTTCTTGCAGCCTTGCTGGTCATTATTTTTATTGATATTCACCTGCAAATTATTCCGGACAAAATCAGCCTTCCCGGCATCCTGATCGGCTTTGCCAGCTCCTTCTTCAACCCTTTGGTCAGCTGGCAAGAGTCTGGTCTAGGTATTCTTCTCGGAGGCGGAATTCTTTATGCGGTCGCCAAGGGCTATCTCCTGATTGCCAAGCGGGACGGCATGGGAATGGGAGATGTTAAGCTGTTGGCCATGATTGGGGCCTTTCTCGGTTATCAATGCCTGCTCTACGTTATCTTTTTCAGTTCGCTGACGGGTTCGGTTGTGGGCATCGCAGCCATGTTTCAGCAGAAAAAAGGCGGACAGACCCGCATTCCCTTTGGTCCTTTTTTATCCTTGGCAGCTCTATCCTGGCTTTTTTTTCAAGAGGATATTCTCGCTGTCTGGTCCTGGTACCTGACGGTGTCAGGATAATCTAGGGTTGATGAAAAATCGCGCTCCGCCAACAAAAATATTTTTTCTCAAGCACCATCACCTTAAGGCCCTGAAGAAGAGGGTTTCGAAGAATCCCATAACCAGTAACCTAAAAATAGAGTTTTTTAAAGATCAATGCAGCCTCGAAGAGTATGAAGTAGTTTCCCTTGATGTCAATTTTTTCAAAAATGTCTGGTCAACAGAATTATATAACTGAAAAAAATAACATAAACAAACAACACACAAAAAGCATCCTATTAAGCCCTGTTCCGACTTCTATCGCCCGTAAATCGGCTCATTGGAGGAATCCCCCCTCCCTCTCCCTCTCTATCGAAGTTTCTATAAAAATCAAGCCTCATCATTTTTGACCGAGAAACGCATTTTCAGTTAAAAACTGATCATGATATAAAAAAATAATACAATAAGGTAACTATTTCCTCATTAACGTATCCCTCTTCATTGAAGAGTAACTTTTTTCAAACAGAACTATATATGCTCTGGGACACCGTCAAAAATTCTTTATCCAGCTTACTTTCTGAAAGTGAATATAACCTGTGGATCAGGCCCCTGTCCTGTGTACAGGAGGATGAAAAAACCTTGCAGATCGCCTGCCCGGATCGGTTTTTCTGTGCTTGGGTTAAAGAACGCTATTTAGGGATTATTGAATCAAATCTCAGTAAAATCATAGACTCCCCTCCTGCGGTATCGCTGACCGTGTCAAGCCAGCAACCTGCTCCTCAGCAGGAAAAAAACGGCTCCGGCCAGTTGCGTCTTCCAGGCATGGACACTTTTACGTCCACTATCAGATCGCTGCACCCAGCCTACACCTTTGGGCAATTCATGGTCGGCGAATCAAATATGCTGGCTCGTTCCGCCTGTAACGCCATTGCCGCAGCAGACTACACCTTTGGCAATAATCTGTTCATGACCTCCGGCACTGGACTCGGAAAAAGCCATCTCACCCAGGCGGTTGTTCACCAAGTTATGCATAATGCCCCCGGAACCCGCATGCATTATCTGACAGCCCAGCAATTTTCTGCCGAAATGGTCAAAAGCATCCGCAGCAATAGCATGCAGCAGTTTTCCAACCGCTTTATTCATGGCTGTGATCTGCTGCTGGTTGAAGATGTGCATACCTTGGCTGGCAAGACAAAAACCCAGGAAGAACTCAACAATGTCCTTGATTATCTCATAAAATCGGGAAAAAGGGTCATCATGACTTCTGCGGTTCCGGCACGGGATATCAAGGGGTTGGATGAAGATTTTCTCTCTCGGATGACCTCCGGCCTGATTACCGATATTGAGGCCCCTGAATACAAAACCAGGGTTTCGATTATTCGCCATAAAGCCGCGCACAGCAACTTAAACCTGGCAGAAGAGCATGTCCATTACCTAGCAGAACAACTCCAAGGTGATATTCGCCGCATTGAAAGTGCTCTGATGGGGATTAAGGCAAAAGCAAGTGTCTACAACGCCCCCCCTGATATGGATATCGTCCGCAGTGTACTGGAAGGATTTGGTCATTTACAGCAGCAAAAACAACTCAACGGCAAGCTGATTCGTGATATCATTTCTAGTCAGTATAGAATTTCTGTTGAAGATCTGACCTCCCGTTCGCGTAAAAGGGTCGTCTCCTTCCCTCGACAGATAGCCATGTATCTGACCAGAAAGTATACCGAAGAGTCTTTGGCCCATATCGGCAATCTCTACAATCGGGATCACTCCACGGTGATGTATGCTGTTAAAGTTATCAACCGCGATATCGCACAAAAAAATACGGTTCGCCAGCAGGTGAAAATCCTCAAAGATAAGCTGCAAAAATAAACCGAGCAATGACGATGAAGTATAATTCTGAGTACCGCAGGGCACCAGGATACCTTCCTGAAAAATTCATCAAAGACTGATCAGAGGCTTCTTCAGTATAACCTCCATACCCGGCGTCATTCCCCCTTGCTCCTCCTCTTCCCCTCTTGTTTCCTTATCGATTATCTGTTATCTTTGTTCGCAAGGATGAAATGATCAACTATCCTGTCCGGCAATTCTGTCGAATCTTACCAAACGCCACTATCCACTGTTCTGCCATGCAAAAAATATCACAAGTCCAGCCACAAGACCAGAATAAGGAACCGATACATGCTCAAGAGGATACCGTTCAATCACGCTATTTTACAGTGGTCTTTCTGATCTCTGTTCTCCTGCTTGGCCTAGTCCTCTCGCCCTTTTGGCAACTTCTCATCCTGGCCTTTCTCCTGGCAGGCATTTTCCGACCGATCTATAACTGGTTGATTAAATGGGTATCTCCCTGGATGGCGTCCAGCCTGACCTGCGTCCTTGTTGCTCTTATCGTCTTTATTCCCTTAACCTTCTGTATTGGTGCCCTGTCCTCAGAAGCCCTGAATGTCTATCAGCTGGGCCGGGACAGCAACATGCTGCTCAAGCTCCAACAGGTCATTCAGGACAGCAAATGGATCACTCAGAGCCAAGAAGCCCTACAGGGCTTTGGTATTAATTTCCAGCCAGCCGACATTACCGAAATCTTTTCAGAGCTCAGCAAGAATGCCGGGCTATTTATCTACAGCAAGGCCTCTGTCTGGGCTGCGAATATCATGAGCTTTGTGCTCCAGTTTTGCTTTCTGATCCTGATGATCTATTTTTTGCTTATCGAGATGGATCGCCTGATCCGCTTCATCACTCGGCTGTCACCGTTACCTGAAACTCAAAACAATCTGCTCTTGAAAAAATTTCTTGATATTTCCGGAGTTATACTGGTTGGAAACGGGATCAGCGGGGTCTTTCAGGGGGTTATGGGAGGGATCTTCTTTGCAGTGCTGGGTATCAAATCACCGGTACTCTGGACAGGAGTGATGGGGATACTGGCCTTTCTCCCCATCTTTGGTATCGGCCTGGTGCTCCTTCCCGCTTCCGCTCTTCTCCTGCTGAACGGTTCGCCTGGACAGGCTGCGGCGGCCTTTATTTTTTATGTGGTACTCTCTTTTACTGTCGAATACCTGCTCAAACCAAAATTTGTTGGGAAGCAGGTCAAAATGCACACGCTGCTGGTGTTTCTGGCAATTCTCGGCGGGATGTCCGTGTTCGGGGTCCTTGGCATCATTTATGGTCCCCTGATCGTCACAGCCTTCCAGACTCTTTCAGATATTTATCTGAAAGAGCATCGTCCTGCTATGCAAGGTATGCAGGAGAGATCTCCTACCACTGCCAAAATTCATGACGAGCAGTAAAGGTAGTAGGTATAAGGCAAGGGACACGGCACGCCGTGCCCCTATCAGTAGTTTTTACAGCTCAAAAATATCATCAAAGAGCTCGGCATGCTCCCTGATTTTCTCTCCGCTACCTATGGTGGCCCGAAAACGATTCTCAATGAGTTTTTTCCAAAACGGCGCATAGGCCTGCATGGCTTTCACCTCAGTGTCGATAACCTTGGCAATACGTTGCTGCTTATACTCCGGCGTAATTCCGCAAAGATACTCATTACGGGCTGTAAGCCCCTGTGCAGCCGGTGATTGAAGCGGATTCAGCGAACCATAGGTGCCGATGATCAGCTGATCCAGTTTTTCCCGACTGAGCTCAAGCTCACCGACAGCAGTTGCAATGGCATCATAGGCATCATAGGTCTTGTCCACCTGGGGATCCCGATAACTGACCAAGGCAACATTACCAGTCAGTTGATGCAGCTGAACAAAGCAGCCATAGGCCCCGCCTAACTGCCGTACGGTATTCCAGAGGTAATCCCGCGACAACCAGGTCTTGAGCACCTCGAATTCGCCACTGTATTGCGCAGGCTCAGTGAACAGATTACAACCCTGAACATTGTAAACAACATCAGCAGAAGTTGTGAATCCCTGGTTAGCAGGCAATTCGGGAAAAGCACCTTCGGCAAGCGGTTGCCGGGTTCCTGGCAGAGAAGCGCATAGAGCCCCTGCCCCCTCTTTGATCGTATTAATATCCTCCAGGGAACCGGTAATGGCAATTTTTAAATTTTCTGGCTGAAACACCTGGGTACGCAAAGCCTCAAGGCGAGCAATAAACGCCTCTTCATGCTCATCGTAGTCTGCTACCAGTTCTTTCAGTTTCAAATACGAGGTCACCCCGTGGACATACTCGTTGATCATTCCGGACCGACTCAAATGGGCAAAAACTCTGGAGGCGGCCAGACTATACCCCTCACTCTGGACATTATGTTCTGTCCAGGTAAATTCCCGTAAGACAATTTCCCGAATGCGCTGCCGATTAGTGAGATCAAGATCAGCAAAGACCTCTCTGAGCAGTTCGATAGCCTTTGGCAGATAGCCGGAGAGCGCCTTGATTTGAAACCAGAGAAGCGAATGCAGGGTTTCCGGGGCATTCATCTGCTGATAATTGGCAAAGGAATGACTGAAGCCACCGGTGCAGATATTGACATCTTTAGCAAAACGCATATAGTTCCGAGAGCCGGTACCTATCTCTGTAGCGATGGTGGCAAAGAGATCAAGCCAAGGCAGCAAGTCCGCAGAAATTGTCGAACAATCCAGCCCAATCTGCACATAGGCGATAGCATTGGTCTCCAGTTTATTGGTAATGTAGGTCACAGCATCACCATCTGTCACTTCTGCCTGCAAAAAATCAGGTTTTCGTTCCAGATCCTGGCGAGAAAGACGGGGCAGTAAAGCAAGGGTCTCCTCTGTATTCGGGGTCTGCTGAAGCTGCATCAACTCCTGGGTATTGGCGATCAGGGCTGCTGTCTTTTCTTGATCAAGGGTCTGCTCATAGGCTGCCAGCCGCTGCTGCTCCTTCTCCGCTGTGCGAGCGGCCTTTTCCGGATCAGGAGACAGGGTGACCGCAACAAAGGCCGGGTTTTCCAAGAGCTCATTGCGAATAAGCTCCTCAAAATAATTTTCTCCCAAGGCCTTTTCCCGAATCGAGGCAAACAGCTCCTCAACAGCCAGGGCCTCAAAGGGATCAGAGCCATGCTTCAGGGAAGGCAACACCTTACCGATGAGGTCTAATCCCCGTTGGGCCTTGGTCAGCTCTTCCCGGAAAGCAAATTCATACTTATTCAGCTCAGAAAGGACAAGATCACGATCAAGGCCCTGTTCAACGATCTCGCTCAGGGTGCTACGATAGAGTTCAAGAAAACTGTCCCGTTTATCTGCCTCAGATCCGGCCAGATAGGTCATCATAAAGGTCTTATAACAGGAATCTGCAAGAAAAAGTCCGCCGAAATCTCGACATAAGCCAGCCTCGACAATAGCCTTTTTCAAAGGCGAGGCATCGGAGTTATAGAGAATATTGGCGATGATCTGAAAGGCGGTGTTCTGCTGTCGATCAAGCACCGTGCCCACAGCGGTTCCCACAGCCAAATAGGTCTTGCCGCTCAGCTCGCTGCCCGGCTGCACAGCATAGCTGTCCTCGATAAAAACCGGCTCGCTGATGTCATCCCCCTGCACAACCTCGGCCTTGGTGCCGGGACTATCATAGTCTGCAAGAAAATTATCCTGCACCGCAGCAAGTTCCTGGTCCAAATCCGCATCGCCATAAAAAACAGGATCCCGTTGGAGGATGATAATGCTTTTGATGGAACTCGACAAACTGCTCATAACTGAGATCAGGTATGGCGGACGGATCACCGCCAGATTCATGGGCATAGGTGGAGCCGGGCATCAGGCCGCCAAAGGTGTGATGGAAAATAGAACGGATGGGATCGGAAAAGGCCCCTTTCATCTCATTAAGCACCACGCCCTGAAGTTGCAGCGGGGCGTCTGCCGATTCCTTATGATAATGCCAGCCCTCCTGCTCAAAGGTACTGCGCGGGAGCAGAGGATTAAGGGCAACATCGCAATAGACATCCATGATATTAAAATATTCCATCATATTACGACTGGCAAAGGGGTACCAGGTGGTGTCGGAACCGGTCATGGCGTTGAGAAAGGTGGTCAGCCCGCCCTTGTTAATCTCGCCAAAGACATCGTGGATAGGATATTTTTTTGATCCCATCAGCACAGAATGCTCCAGGATATGGGCAACACCGGTGGAATCCTCTGGAACGGTCTGAAAAGTGAAACAGAAGGTCTTATTCGGATCAGCGTTTTTTATAGCCAGAGCCGGTGTGCCGAGCACTTCATGCTCAAAGAGATACACCTCGGAATTAATATCAGCAACATGCTCTTTTCGGCGCAGGATGAATCCATGATAGGTGGAACCGGGAGTAAAATCTGTCATATGAGATTATTCTTTCAGGTTAAATTTGACGGATACCGGATAAGACCGGAAAAAAGCAGCAGATTTATTTTCCTAAAATTTCTTGTGAGAATCAAGCAGAATAGTGACCGGACCGGAATTAACCAGACTAACCTCCATCATGGCCTGAAATTCTCCGGTAGCGGTGGTGATGCCGGAGTCGGCAATAGCCTGGATAAACTCCTCATACAGTTGCCGCGCCTTGTCCGGCGGTGCAGCTTCCGACCAGGAGGGACGACGACCTTTGCGGCAGTCGGCCAGCAGGGTGAACTGGGACACGATGAGCATGGAGCCTCCGGTGTCGACCAGCGAGTGGTTCATCTTGCCGTCTTCATCTTCAAAAATCCGCAGATTGATGATCTTGTCGGCCAGCCAGGTGATATCGCCTTGCTCATCGTCCTTATGGACACCTAAGAGCACCAGCAGGCCCTCACCAATGGCCCCCGTTTGTCGGTCGTCTACTGTTACCTTGGCTGATGTTACTCTTTGGATTACTGCTCGCATTGTTTTTATTCGCTAATTGCTTTGGAGGTCGTTGTTTTTCAGTTGTATCAGCCATGCTTGCTGTAATACTTCTTCCGGTGCCCCTCGCCTTCCCTTTCCGATTTTCTAATTATTAACTTGCCACAGAAAAATTAGATCGCCTAAAAACAATTAGTTCTACAAGATACCATAAAAATATATTGACCTGAAAGGGTAATATTTTGTATAAAGTTTCATGTGTAAGGTTGTTTAATGTTTTACAGCTCATTATGATTATCGGAAAAGTCATGGAAAATTATCTCACTATCAGTCAAGCTGCCAAAAAAATCGGGGTAAGTTCGGAAACTTTAAGAAGATGGGACAGAACCGGCAAGTTCCCTTCTCAACGACACCCGATTAATAATTATCGCGTCTACAATGAAGAACAGATTGAATTTGTACTCAACGAGTTAGAAAATCAATATATAACTGACTATGCAAATTCTTTGCAATATCAAATAACGCCTTTTTTCAAGACTGGTTTAGGTCAGCTATACAATGAAGATACAATAACTTTCCTTAAAACCATCAAGACCTCGTCCGTTCAACTGATTTTTGCCGACCCACCTTATAATATAAAAAAGGCAGAGTGGGATACGTTTGAGTCACAAAAGGAATATGTTGACTGGAGCATGAAATGGATAAGAGAAGCAAATCGTGTTCTCGCGCCAAATGGCAGTTTATATATATGTGGATTTTCCGAAATATTAGCCGATTTAAAATGGGCTGCCAGCAGCCTTTTCAAGGGGTGTAAATGGCTTGTTTGGTACTACCGTAATAAAGCCAACCTGACGAATGACTGGGGACGTTCGCATGAGAGCTTATTACACTTTCGGAAAAGCAACAAGATCATTTTCAATGTTGATGAAGTGCGCCTTCCTTATAATGCCCATACCTTAAAATATCCACGCCACCCGCAAGCGAAAAGCTCACAATATGGCAATGGAAAAAAATATGTCTGGACGCCACATCCCAAGGGGGCAAAGCCAAAAGATGTCTTTGAGATACCCACGCTAACAAATAATTCATGGGAGAGAGAAACACACCCGACACAAAAGCCCATAGAGCTGGTAAAAAAATGTGTGCTCGCCTCTTCAAACCCTGACGACTTGGTGGTAGATCCTTTTGGTGGTTCTGGAACCACTTATGCTGTAGCCGAAGCGTTCCAACGAAAATGGCTTGGGACTGAAAATAAAAAAGAATATTGCGATATTATCAAAAAAAGACTCCAAGATAGGTGTCACCTTAAAAGGATTGCCGATAACGGGGAAGAAGCAGAGGCAGTTGAGCGTCGTAGAAAATTAAGAGGAGAGTAATGCCCAGATATCCTCTGTAACAAACTTTGAAAAAGGGAAAACATGCTGGTTATATGGTGAATTCTTTGTGATGGGTGGAGGATCGATAAAATAGACTCCTTCCAATTCTGTGAGGAACTTAGTGTATACCATGAATAAACCGGATACAAATGTATAACTGATTTTATCTGTTTGTTTTCTCTGGACATCATTCAAAAAAATCCCGATGACCTTGACAGGGTGTCCTGCGAATTTCTGCATGAGCAATTTGTCGAGAAAAATCTTTCCCATCCTGTCTTTAGATGTTGTTTTGAGAGAAACAATAATCTCCTTATTATCTATGAATTTCGTCTCTGATCTCACCGAATCGTGAGGAGAAAGAATAATATCTGTTTCACAGGAATATAATTTTTCTCCTTGCTCCGATGGATAAGGAATTTTAAAAACGACGTTATCGTTTTGTACTCCTAATTCGGTCACAACGAGTCGAATAAGTTCTTCAAATCTATTACCAACGTGTTTTCTTGAGCTGTTTGGATTGCACAAAAAATCCATTCCGACGCCAATTGCCTGTTGTATAGTGTAAACAACAGAGTTTATGACGTGATGTTCCTCTGCTGTGACGAAGGTTCTAGCTTTGATTTTTCCGATAATCGAAAGGAATTTTTTGTATTCAAGATCGAAAGCACTGCACTCAAAGATGAACAACTTTTCGTTGATTGGCCGGGCAAATTTTGATGTTCCAGCCACTACGGAAGAGAGAATAATGTAGCCCCTTGTTGCAGCTCTTTCAGAAACAATATCAGGCAAGTGCCCCAAAACTCTCTTGGTGACATTTGAAAATTCTTCCAGGCTTTTCTTGGGTGTTTGCAGATCTTTTGATAATGGTTTCATAACGATTGCTTAATTTTTACAATTTTGAATAAAATTCTGAACAAATTATCTGGCCGGAAAGGCCGCAAAATTCCCCACAGCCTGCTGAGCAAGCACCACCGCAGCCAAGGCAGCAGTCTCCGCCCGCAAGATACGAGGCCCAAGCGAGATCGTCCTAAATCCGACCTCCTCCGCATAGGCAACTTCAGAAGAATGAAAGCCGCCCTCCGGCCCGATCAGCACAAGCACGGGCTGTCCGTTGTCCAGTTCAAGAGCGGAAAAGGGGGTATTTGCCTCATTTTCCCAAGGCATAATGTTATGCCCCCCCTCAGAGAGGGGGAGTTCTTGTAACTCTGTGGGGGGACAAATCTTCATAGGAATGGGCCTGCGGCATTGCTTGCAGGCCTCCAGCATAATCCGCTGCCAGCGTTCGAGCTGCTGCCCTGCCCGGCCCGGTTTTTCACAGTACCGAGTGATAACCGGAAGAAAGGTATGCACCCCGAGTTCGGTGGCCTTTTGGATCAACAGATCCATCTTTTTCCCCTTGAGCACCGCCTGGGCCAAGGTCAGAGGAACACCGGAATTGGATTCATCCGTCCTGGACAGCACCTGAAAGACCACCTCTTTTGAGCTGATCCGAGCAATCTCACCGGACACAACAGCACCTTTCCCGTCATAAAGTTCCGCGCTGTCACCAGACTGCATGCGCAGAACATTTCTGATATGGTGGGCTTCCGGGCCGGTGATCAGGATCTGTTCTTCAGTATCCTGGACACTCGGGTCATAAAAAAATCGTCGCATAAAAATTTTACCTCCGGGCGAACAAACTCATCCCCTCTTTGAACCCTTCCCCTTAGATCCTCTTTTCTTTTTCGAGCCCTTTCTTTTTGAACCTTTTTTCTTCTTGGAACCCTTCTCCCACCGTTCAACATAACGAACGATAACCGTTGGCATCTCTTGCCTCAGAATCAGAAAAAATCTGGAGCCAGGATAAATCTCAACAGAGGCAAAGACAGCTTGCCAGCCTTTCGGGCGGAATTCCTTATATCGCTGGAGAATCCTTTTCAGGGGAGCCCCGCTCATGTTCGCCCATTGCAGGACAAGCAGGATATCTGCCGGAGCCATTCGCTGCTTATGGATCAGCCGGTTGATCCTTTGGGCAGGAACCTGGAAAGCAGTGCTGAGATCCGTGATATAGGTATCTACTCTCACCTCGGCAGCGGTGTTCACCCGCATCAGGAATTGATCAAACTCCACATCCCCGGTGTCGGGCATAAAACCGGGACCAGGCCGACCTTGATTCGCCTGGGCCGAAAACACGCTCAGCATACTGATCAACAGGGTTAACAAAACGATTTTTTTCATCTTTAACACTCCTGGAAACAAAACAGGGTTATAGAGTTAAACGGCACTCGGCCTCAAAAGCCTCAACCGCTACACATTTTTTTCCACGTTATGGCTGGTCAGTGAGGGAAAGATGAGCAAACCTTCCGGTCCAAGAAAAAAAGCCGCACCCCTGTATCTGCACAGAGCTGCGGCCTTTATTTTCTTCATACCCGATGAAGATCATCAACAGCCTTTAATGCCTCAGCCTTTTTTGGCCGCGACATCTTTGCTTTCCACCGAGGGAATGGCAAGGACATACCCGCGATGTGCCTTGATTCTGACACCGTCCGCAATTTCCAGGGTCACGGCGCTGTCTGTCAGGCCGGTTATCTGACCATGAATACCGCCACCGGTCATGATCTTATCCCCTTTTTTCAGGTTCGTAAGAAAATCCTGCTGTTCCTTGGCTTTTTTCTGCTGGGGACGGATGAGCAGAAAGTAAAAAACAATAAAAATTAAAATGAGCGGGATAAACTGGGTAATGCCCCCACCAGCCGGTGCGGATGCTGCTCCCTGTGCGTAAGCGACTCCAAACATGGAAATAATTCCTCCAGAAGTAATTCTTTCTCGTGGTTAATGCGGGCTTTCCCGCTGTGCATAAAAATTTCGGCGAAAATCCAAAAAGCGATCTTCTGCAATGGCTTGACGCATACCAGCCATCAACGTGCAGTAATAATGCAGGTTATGAATACTGTTCAACTGGTACGCCAGAATCTCTCGGCATTGAAAAAGATGACGCAGATAGGCTCGGGAATAATTGCGGCAGGTGTAGCAGGTACATTGCTCATCCAAGGGCCGCTGATCTTCCCGATATCGACTATTTTTTATAACAACTCTGCCTTGTGAAGTAAAGAGCATTCCATTGCGGGCATTACGGGTGGGCATGACGCAATCAAACATATCCACGCCCCGGTAGACGCCCTCAACGAGGTCCTCTGGAGTGCCGACGCCCATGAGGTATTTGGGATGGCTATCCGGCAGCAGATGCACTGAGGCATCTAGCATTTCATGCATCAGTTCTTTGGGCTCACCCACGGAAAGACCGCCCATTGCATAGCCGTCAAAGCCGATTTCGATCAGCTCCTCAGCAGCGGGTTTACGGAGCTCGGGATACATGCCGCCCTGCAAAATGCCGAACAGCAGCTGGCCGGTAGGCGACTGCGCCTCCCGGCAGCGTTTGGCCCAACGGGCTGTCAGGGCTGTGGCTTCTCTTGCCTCGTCCAAGGTGGCCGGATACGGGATGCAGGTATCCAGCACCATCATGATGTCTGAACCCAAGGCCTCTTGAATCTCGACCGCTTTTTCTGGACTGAGAAAGAGCTTGGCCCCGTCCATATGGGAACGGAAGGTAGCACCCTCTTCGGTGATCTTAGCCAGCTCTTTCAGACTAAAGATTTGAAAGCCGCCGGAGTCGGTGAGGATGGGCTTATCCCAATGCATGAAACCGTGCAAGCCACCGAAACTGCGGATCAGCTCATGTCCGGGACGAATAAAAAGATGATAGGTATTGCCCAGAATAATCTGTGCCCCAAGTTCTTCCAGATTTTCCGGGGTAACCGCCTTGACTGTGCCCAAGGTTCCAACCGGCATAAAGACCGGCGTGTCAAAAGTTCCGTGCAGAGTTTGCACCTGGCCGCAACGGGCTGGGCATTCGCTTGACTGATGCAGGAGGGTATAAGGCGATAACGAAGTGTTTTTTATAGGCATGGCAATTGGCATATTTTCTATTTTCCTGTACTATATCTTAATGGTCGCCAATGATTAGCCTGTGCAGGGGAATGCGTCAACAGAAAAAGATTCCCTTGTTCTTGCACAGGAGGTCTGATATATCTGTATATTCAAATTTTATCAAACAATACGACCCGAAACGTCAAATTCCGACGTGCATCCGAAGCAATACAAGCGGCTGGATCGGAACCTTTACCGAAGTTGAGGAGGAATTCACACTGTGTCGAAATATACTGTTGAACTGTCGCCCAAGGCTTATACCCAGCGATTGGTTATCCAGAAAAAGAAATTTCTCCAGGCAGTGACTGCCGCAATGGAAAATAACGAGGAGAGCAAACGAGAACGGCTGCAGCTTGTGGTTGTCAGCCTGACCGAGTCCCTAACCTTTATCAAGCAAAGCTATAAACACGAGGTCACCTGCCGCAAAGGCGCTTTGATGGCCTTGGACAAAATGCAAAAAATGCTGGGGCCGCTCTATACCCGCGCCGCAGCAAGCGTGTGTACCAAGGACAGCACCTTGGACGCGGAACAAATTCTTGATAAAGTGATCGGCAGGGGAGGTAAGGGTGGTGCGTTTGCCGCCTTTCACAGCGGTCGGCTGGCAGAATGCCGAATGGATTTCAACCGGGCTATGGTCCGCTTTGACAAGGCTGTTGAGCTGGACAACGCCAATCCCCATTATCTCCAGGCAGCTGGTCTCCTGGCCCGAAAGATGTACGAGCATAAAAAGGCGTTGATCCGATTTATGGCCTTGGAGAAAATGATTGCCCGCCTGGGTAAAGACTCCGTGGAACTGGCTAAGGCCCGCCGGGAAGTGGCTTACAGTGCAGCCTTGTTCGGACAACATAAACAGGCCGATGCCTATTACAAAAAGGCGATGAGCAGCCTGACAAAGCTGGTCGGTAAAAATCATCCTGAAATGGGGACCTGCTGGTATCAGGTCGGGCTGCTCCAAGAAAGCCAAGGGCTTTATGAAGAGGCAGAAGGCCCTATCAAAAAGCCCTAGCCATTATGAACAAGGCTGGTGACGATATGATTCTGGCTGACATCTTGGACAAATTGGCCCGACTCCATATGGAACTGGAAGGAGAGGCTGAGGCTATCCCCCTGCTTGAGCGACTTTTAAAGATAAAGAAAAACTCACCTGCCCCTGATTTGGCAGGTATAATCATCATCTTTAATAACGTTGCTGAGGCATACCGGGTCTGCGGGAAGTACGAAGAATCAGAAAAATATTATAAGCAGGCCTTGGCTGTAACTCAAAAGTTACGGGGCAAAAAACACCCAGCCGTGGGCAGCATTTACCAGGAATTGGCCAAACTCTGTGATCGGCAACGAAAGATGGATGTTGCAAATAAATACCGCGAAATGGCTTCAGCTATTTTTCAGAAGGTGATGGAAGAGCAGGAGGACGCGGCAGGAGTAACAGAGGGACGTTTGACCCTGTAGGAGCGGAGTCCAAAAAGAAGATCACGCAGATCACCCAGCCTTTTCAAGGCCGGATAATCTGCGCGAACCACCCTTTCAGTCCACCTCTTCCATAGGCTTGCCACAGCAAACCGGCACAGAATCACCGGATTTGAGATGGGCGTACTTATTGCAGATCATGCATACAACTGTGCATTCTTCCTGCACCTGATCATCCGTATACACCGTCTTTGCCGGGACACCCTCAATGACGAATCGGGCAACATTACTCTTGGCCGGGATATATTCACCAATAGGCTCCATCCGCTTATTGTCAGCCACGCAATCCACCAACAGACGCCAAAGGACCTCCATATCGGTAGTCTCCTGTGGATTTTCCATGGTGAACTCAACAATATTCTTATCTATTGCAATCTTCATTCGCTTTCTCCTGTTTGTGCAGTCAATAATAACGGGTGATCAGATGACAGCTTCCACCTCTTTTCCTTCCTTTATATCAAGCAGGGCCTGCCCCACGGTGTGACCGAGCTCCACACATTCTTCCAGATGCCCGTGCTCGGGAACATACTGCACCTTTAATCCCTTATGAACTAAGGTGAAATTCATTTCCTTCATAGCTGTATTCATCAGTTTGACTGCTTCACCGGACCAGCCAAAGGAGCCAAAGGCAGCACCGATTTTATTGGTCGGTCGCAGGCCACGCATGTACATCAGAAAACCTGCCATCCTCGGTAACATACCATTGTTTAGGGTCGGGCATCCGAGAATAATGGCACTGGCCTCAAGCACATCGCACATAACATTACTGCGATGGTTAACCTGAAGATTCACAAGCTTATAGTTTATCCCTTTATCCAAAAGACCTGCGGCTATAGATTTAGCCATCATTTCTGTGGAATGCCACATGCTGTCATAAATGACCAAGGCCTTGCCGTTGCCCTCGTTAACACACCAGCGAGAATACGCCTCCAGAATCTTCTCTGGATTTTTCCGCCAGATGATGCCGTGATCCGGTGCAATCATCTTAATAGGCAGATGCATATCCTGAACCTGCTTAATGAGTTTTTTGACAAGGGGGGAATACAGGGTCAGAATATTGGCATAGTATTTGGTTGCCTCGTACATGAGGACATCCTGATTCACCTCGTCGTCAAAGCGCTCACTGGAAGCGAGATGCTCGCCAAAGGCATCACTTGAAAAAAGAATCTGATCCTCTTTCAGGTACGTAAACATAGAGTCCGGCCAATGCAACATACGGGTTTCCACAAAGCTCAAGGTCTTCTCGCCCAGGCTCATCTCTTCCCCTGGGGTGACGACATGATAGGGCCAGTCTGCCTTGTGAAAATGCTTTATCAGGCCTTATGCCCCATCTTAGAGCAAATAACCTTTTCCGGCTCAATTTCTCGAATCACTTCGGGCAGCACGCCTGAATGATCCATTTCTACATGATTAACAACCAGATAGTCGATTTTTTTCGGATCGATAATATTGCGGATACGGTGCATCAATTCACGACTGTACCCCTCCTTCACTGTATCAATCAGTGTAACCTTTTCATCAATGATCAGATAAGAATTATAGGTCGTACCGCGTTCAGTGGAATAGCCGTGGAAATCTCTGGTCATCCAATCAATGGCACCGACCCAGTAGACGTTTTTACTCAGTTCAATGGGATTCACTGATCAATTCTCCTGTTGCATGTTCGCTTGTATTTATATTTTATCATGGCAGGGAAGATCTGCTGTGAACTCCCCTTATGACCAATCATTTTGTAGTTCTAAAGATTGCGGGACAAAAAAATAATGAGATATGGATAAGGAGAAGATAACGCTCAGAGCTCAGCTGTTGAAAAACAGAGAGGAAATAAAATCAACCGGAACATCTACCGGTCCTCGGCATCATACAGGATGTGAACGCCATCCATTTTTTTAATATATTATTCGAGTATTAGGGTGGGAACGACAAAGTATCTTTTCTTGATGGCTTAGGCAGTTTTCTCCCACCCAAGCCATTTTTCTGCTGTCAACAGTATACGAGAAGAGGATTATGCCACCTCAAAGGCATCCTTACCAGCGGCGCAGACTGGACAAGCCCAATCTTCCGGCACTTTCTCCCAATCTGTCCCCGGTGCAACATCATTGTCAGGATCCCCCACCTTCGGGTCGTAATCATACCCACAGACTTCACAAGTATATGTTTCCATGAAACAGTCCCTCCTGCTTTTTGTGCAGTTCACCGCAAATTCGGTGTTTTTTAATTATGACTTCCAAAGTCCGTGCAGATTGCAATAGGCCCGTGCAGTCACGGCGTCAGCCTCTGTACAGAAAACAGCTTCCGGAGCATCTCCCGGCTTCAGATCTGCACGATAAACAGCGCTATCTGTCACCAACTCAATCCATTCGATCCAATGTTTTTCTTCCATAGGATGGGCAACAGAACCGACAGTGACCTTATACCCATTATCTGTTTTTTCCACGACAGGAATATGCTTCTCCTGAGCTGCATCAACGGTATTTTCTGCCATCAGCTCCATGGGCTGACCGCAACATACCAATTCACCGGCACCAGTATGCACTACCTGAACGATATTCCCGCATAAGGGACACTTGTAAACTTCGTTCTTTTTGGTCATCATTATCCTCCGTTTTTTATGTTCGCTATAGAAGCTATAAAAGCTATAGAATGGCAGGAAGCTTGTGTCTTCCTGCCTGAATGTTTCCGTTACACAATAGGCTGCAAGGGACTCAGCTGTTGTTTTTGCTCAGGTAGTCCGCTACACCTTTTGCTGTCGGTGTCATAGCATCTTCGCCCTCTTTCCAGTTGGCCGGGCAAACATCACCATGGGTTTCGTGAAAAATCAGAGCATCTACCATCCGCAAGGCCTCCTCAATAGAACGGCCAAGGGGGAGATCATTCACAACCGCATGCCGAACAACCCCTTCCTTATCAATCAGGAAAGTCCCGCGCAGAGCGACTCCCATATCCAGCAGAACGCCGTACTGACGTGATATTTTTTTATCCAGATCTGCGACTAAAGGATATTGAACTTTGCCTATACCACCATCGTTGATCGGGGTGTTTCTCCAGGCCAAGTGACTGAATTGAGAGTCAATAGAAACCCCGATAACCTCACAATTATTTTCGCGAAATTTCGATAAGGCCTTGTCAAAGGCAATAATCTCCGAGGGGCAGACAAAGGTGAAATCGAGAGGATAAAAAAAGAGAATAACGTATTTGCCGCGATAATCTGACAACTTAAAATCTTCCTTAAAAGAGCCATCACCCATCACCGCAGTTGCTGTAAAATCAGGAGCCTGCTTAGTAACCAATCTACTCATTATACCGCCCTCCTTTATTGGCGTATATTTCTTCTTGAAGAAATCAGGTCTATATTATAGACAGAGTTTATCGTATAAGTCAATATAAACTCTTTGATTTTTCTCTATCACCAGTTTTCAGAAAGGAGCTCAAAATAGCTTTGCGGATGAGAACAGGCCGGGCATTTCAGAGGAGCCTCCAGGCTTTCATGCAGAAAACCGCATTTCGTACAATACCAAGTAACAGCTTCATCACGCTTAAAAACTTTTCCCTCTTTCAAGTTAGTCATAAACGTACGGTACTGTTTTGCATGCTGCTGCTCTGCTTTGGCAATAGCCTTAAAGATAGCTGCAATAAGAGAAAAGCCCTCTTCCTCGGCAATCTTCGCGAATTCGGGATACATCTCCATGTATTCATGTTCTTCCCCGGCAGCAGCAGCTTCCAGATTTTCCATGGTCGTCCCTATGGTCCCGGCAGGGAAAGAAGCCTGCACTTCAACCTCACCACCTTCAAGGAGCTTAAACAACGTCTTGGCGTGAGCTCGCTCCTGTTCTGCAGTTTTCTCAAATATAGTGGCGATCTGTACAAGACCTTCCTTCTTAGCCACTTTTGCTGCAAATGAATAGCGGTTTCTTGCCTGCGATTCTCCGGCAAATGCGGTAAGGATATTCTTCTCTGTCTTGGAACCTTGCAATGCGGTCATAACTGTATCGTCTCCTTGTTACTAAAGTGCTAATTTTCCATTTTTAGTTATTTCATACTTACAACGAACTGGGCTTGTAACAAACCCTTTCTTTTTCAGTGCAGTAAGCTGACAGCTAATCTGCTTAGGATCCAAAGAGGTGACAGCAGCAATATCTTTATTTACACAAAGATCATTTGATTTTGCCAACACCTCAAGTACCTCACGCTGTCGTTCACTCAGTTCATTCTTTTTACAAGAACCCTTTGCACAGCCCTCGTTACAGTCTCCCTTGCTTGCCAGTTTCTTTTTGTTTTTTGCCTGACATTTGGGACAAACGCCGTAAAATTCTACGCGGCAGCCGGAAATTTTATATCCTTGATTTTGCCCTTCCTCTAAGGAGACTAACCGGCTCTGATCAAATTTTATATCATCAACACGTCGACATTGCACACAAAAAACATGGTCATGCTGCTCAATTTCCTTGTCGAATCGCTTCTGGCGTCCGCTGATTTCCAGCTTCCTGATCATTCCTGCTTCGGACAAAATCTCAAGATTTCTATACACAGTCGCCAAACTGATACGTGGTAACTTCTTCTTGATTCGCTCGTACAGAGCATCAGCAGTAGGGTGGCTATGACAGTTTCCAAGCTCTTCAAGAATTAATTCACGCTGGTGGGTCATTCGTAAGATATTTTTCATCGGATCACCTGCTGTTAGTTATTATTATTTTCTTAAAGTAATTAAGAATTATTACTGTGTCAAGAGTAATATTCATCTCGCAGGATGTTTCAGCAGACGGCTAAAAAACAATAAAAACAACAAATGACCAAGAGTTATCTAATTTTTATATAAGAAAAAATGGAAGAAAGAGGGATTTTTTACAAAGAAAAAGCATAAAAGAAATCATCAAGAGTGCAGTTTATGCACTCTTGATTCAACGAGACCTCCCCCCCCTGAAAAAGGGGAAGATTTACCACGAAAACAAATTATTACAAAGAAACAACATTTTCTGCGGCAGGCCCTTTGGCACCGTCGACGACATCAAAAGTTACTCGCTGACCTTCTTGCAGACTCCTAAACCCGTCGGCTTTAATTGCTGAATGATGAACAAAAACATCTGATCCACCATCTTGTTCAATAAATCCGAATCCTTTGGAATCGTTAAACCATTTCACTGTTCCTTCTGCCATCTTGATACTCCTTGCTACGCGGTTTCCTTGCGAAACCATTTTTTAAAAAGCGGATTCCTGTTACGAAGTCCTAGTGCAGCCTGCAAATCAGCCTGCGGTTTACAATATTGAATACAGCCGACGCCGCAATTCATCAGTACTGATATCATATATAAGATACGCGACAAAAAGACAAGCATTATTATAGCGTAACCACCCAAAACTAAGGGAAGTAAAGCCATCTCCAAGAAATTCCTTTGTGCCACAAACGAATTTCATCGTTAAAAAAGAGAGCTGCTTTTTTAAGCGTATCAGGAAAAATTATCAGATTAAAAGTAAACTGCTGATTGAACAAGTCCTTCATATTTATTATTCCATCCGATCCACCCGCCGTGTGGCAGCAGGCTCCACCGCCTCGCGCTCCAACCAGACACCGGTCTGCAAGCGACCAATCATTCGGCGTCCGTCATTGACGATGGCCAATAGGCTGGGGATTAACACCAAGGTCAAGACGGTCGATCCGACAACCCCACCTGCTAAAGATAAAGCCATAGGAATAAGAAACTGGGCCTGCATATCGGTCTCCACGATCAACGGCGCAAGACCTCCCACCGTGGAAACAGAAGTCAGAAGGATGGCCCGAAAACGACGTGCTCCTCCCTTAATCACAGCATTATGAAAAGACATACCTTCAGCCAAGTTCTCGTTGATACGCTCGATAAGGACAATGGCGTCATTCACCACCACACCGGTCAGGGCAACCATACCGAACATGGACATCATGGACAGATCATAGCCCAGCAGCAGATGGGCCAGGATCGCGCCGATAATGCCGAAGGGGATACTCACCAGAATAACTAAAGGCTGTATATAAGAACGAAAAATAGTCGCCACAATGACAAAGATCCCCAGCACGGCCAAGGGTACAGTGACTTTGAGCGGGGCAAAGGATTCCCGCATATTTTTCTTTTCCCCCTGGGTGGAAACCTGCAGACCTGGATACTGCTCCTCAAGCTGCTGAAAAAAAGATGCCAGATCAGCAAAGACGTCCTGGGCATTAGCCCGTTTCGGATCCACATCCGCTGTGACCGCCACCCGACGTAGACCATCGGTGCGGGTAATGGTAGAAAATCCCGGCCCGAATTCCATATCTGCGACTGAGATTAAGGGGACTTCATGACCAGCAGAAGTACGGATGCGCATCTGCTGAAAATCTGTGATCCGACTTCGCTCCTCCAGAGTATAACGCACCTTCACCCGAATATCGTCCTGCCCCCGCTGTACCCGAAAGGCCTCCCTTCCGTAAAAACCAGCATTGACCTGCAAGGCCAAATCCTCAACAGTCAAACCCCCAACGCCTGCCTCCGGCTTCAAAGTAAGACGAAACTCATTTTCCCCCGGTGAATTATCAGAACGTATCTGGATTACCCCACTATAGCTTCGCAACTTATCCTGGAGCTGCTCTGCAGCGGCAAGGATATCTGGCATCCTGTCTCCCTGAATCCAGAATTCCAACTCCGCACCACCCGGCCCATGTGACTCTCCTTCAAAGGTTAATGATTTTGCCCCGGCAATCGAGCCGATTTCTTCTTCCCAATCGATCATGAGCTCATTTGAATGAACCCCTCGTTTTTCATCAGGAAGGATGATAAATTGGACAGAGCCAAGGTGCGGTCCTTTCTGGCCCCGTTGCGACGAGCTCAAGCTTTGACCGACCAGAATCATCCGCTGTTCAATCAACGGATCACCGCTCACAGTTTGTGTACGTCCGGCCACCTGGAGAAAAGCCTGCTCCATTTTCTTCAAAGCCTGAAGAGTAACATCCAGCGGCGTTCCTTCAGGAAAAGAAACATTGGCTGTCACCACAAAGCTGTCTGTTTTAGGGAAAACCTGAAATTTGACCAACCCTCCTTGAACCAGCCCTACAGCCAGCAAAAGAGAAGAAATGGAGATTGCGAGAAAAATATAGCGCCATTGTAGAGCCCAGGCAAGAAAAGGGAGGTAGACTCGGTTAATGAAGAGGTCAAGCGCAGCCTGTACAGCCCGCTGAAGCTGATGAAGAGGATTCCATTTTTGAACGGGACGATTTAAGTCCGGAAGATGACTGAGATGGGCAGGCAGGAGAAAGAGACATTCCCAAAGTGAAACCAGCAAACTCGCAATGACCACCGTAGGTAATATCTCAATAAATTTCCCCATGACTCCGCCGACAAAGGCCAGCGGAATAAAGGCCACCACGGTAGTGGTCACGGCCGCAAACACTGGCATAGCGACCTCAGTCACCCCCTCCACTGCGGCCCGCAAGGGAGATAACCCCTTTCTCCGGTGAACGTAAATGGCTTCGCCCACAACAATGGCATCATCCACCACAATGCCGAGCACCATGATTACCCCGAACAAAGAAATCATATTCATTGTCTCGCCCATGTACCAGAGAATGAACATAGCTCCGGAAAGAGAGATCGGGATTCCCATCCCGCTCCAGAAGGCGAGGCGGAGATCAAGAAAAAGCCAGAGGAGACAGAATACCAGGATCAGTCCCACTATTCCGTTTCTGGTGAGCAGATTAATTCGGGCTCGCAAGGGTCTCGTGTTATCATAAAACTTTTCCAGGTGCACACCAGGAGGCAATTGCGGTTGCTTGTCCACAATGTATTGCTGCACAGTATCCGCAATATGGATTGCATCCTCCTCTTCGGTTTTAAAAACCATAACAAAAGCAGCAGGCTCTCCGTTCACCTCGGAGATTATCGGATCCTCGGCAAAACCATCCCGAATAGTCGCCAGCTGCCCGAGCCTAAGCTGCTCACCCGAGGTATCAGCCCGCACAATAATTTGAGCAAGCTCTTCCCCTGTATATTTCCGCCCCACCGTGCGGAGGCGAATCTCTTCCTCTTCAGTACGCAGGGTACCGCCGTGCAGATTGATGCTGGACCGGCGCACCGCCTCGGCGACTTGGGTAAAGGTTAGTCCGTAACGACGAAGCTGCTCTTCAGAGACCTCGATGGAAATCTCGTAATCACGGGTGCCAAAGGTATCCACCTGAGAAATTCCGTCCAAGGAACGAATCTCATCTGTTAGGCGTTCTGCCTGGACCTTAAGTTGTTTCTCCGACATCTTACCGGATAGAGCCAGCAGCACCACAGAATTACGCATGGTCAACTCGGTAATCACTGGTTTTTCCGCATCAATTGGCAAGGTAGAGATGGCATCAATCTTGGACTTCACATCATCAAGGATCTCATCAACATCACCCCCTTCCTGTATATCCACCAAGGCCGATCCCATATTCTCCGCAGCCGTGGTTGTATACTGCTTGATTCCCTCAATGCCTTCCAAGGCCTCCTCAATTTTAAGGACAACCCCCTCCTCCACTTCCTCCGGGTCAGCACCAGGATAAACGACCTGGATCATTATCTTATCAACAGAAAATTCCGGAAAATTCTCCCGCCGCATGGAAGACAAGGCCATGACGCCACCCACCATAATCATCAGCAAAACGATATTGGCAAAGACTGTATTCGAGGCAAAGGCTGTAAGAAGTTTTTTCATTACTCTCTTGCCTCCTCACGGGCTGGCTCAAGAATATTGACAAGGCTGTTCTCTAGCGGATTTTCCAAGCGGGTGACGATGACCTGTTCACCTTCCTTCAGGCCATCAGTAATAAAGGCCGTACTTTCCTCGGTCCGTGCAACCTCTACTTTACGGGTGCGCAGGCGATCTTCCTGAACAACATAGACCGTCTGCTCAAAATTCACTGCGGCTCGGGGAAGGACAAAGACGTTCTCCAGCGAACGCCCCTCAATATCTACCTGGCAAAACATGCCCTGAACCAGCGGAAAGGAAGCATCCATATCCGGTTGCAAACGAATCGCCACGGTCAGACTTCTGGTCTGAGGATCGAAACGGATGACACGGTCAAGACTCCCCTGTACATGCACGTTTTCTTTTTCAGTCCAAGTCACCGTACAACCGGTTTCCTCTGGAAGACCGAACCAGGCCTGGCCCTCCTTGCTGGATTGAAAACGTAACCATTCCAGTGCATCACGACTATCCAACGGGACCTGGATCTCAAGATCGCTGTCATCGGTCAGGGTGAGCAAATTTTTACCCGGTGTGACATACTCATCCTGATCCACAGCCAGTTCAGTGATGCGCCCGGTAAAAGGAGCGCGAATAACGCAGCGGGAGAGCTGGAGCTTTGCCTGATCTATGCTCTGTTTCACCTGAATGATCTGATTACTGATGGCGTTGACAGCCTGTTCGCCCTTTTCCACAGTGGACTGAGTCCCGACCTTTTTCTTTGCATACAGATTCCTGACCCGCGTATATTCCTTGCGGGCAAGCTCAAGATCGCGAGTCAAACTTTTCAGCCGGGCCTGAGCACTTTCCAGATTCAGACGAAAATCCTGCTCATTCATTCTATACAGGATTTCTCCTTTCCTGATGACGGCTCCTACCTGGAGATCCTGATAAGCAAAGGTAACACGACCGGCTACCTCGGCAGGCAGCGTGACCTCGGTACGGGAGACTATTTCCCCATAACCAGAAATGCTCACCGGAACCGTCTTTGCCTGCACCCGAACCACCTGAACCGGCAAAGCAGGCTCTTTCCTTTCCACCTTTTGTGGTGGCTTTTTCATGTGCTTCAACTTTTTCATGCCGAAAATGCCACCGGCAAGAATCAGCAGACAGAGAATGATGCGCAAGAGTACCAAGGCTATTGTTTTTATATGCATACTGCTTTCCTTTGCTTCTCCTCGCAAAAGGAGTTTCGTTGTATCGAAGAGATAATGCCCCACCTGCTTAAATAGCTAGACTGACACCCGACTGTCAATCAAAAATTCTCAGCACAATCCAAGATGGGATTATTTTCAGCCTTCTGTATCGCAACCTCTCTTCTCCGGCACCAAGAAATTCCTCCACAGTCAGCCTTTAATGTACGAGCTTTCGACTTCAATCGAAGACGAAACGTATTGAGTTATTTTTATACAGCAAAAAAAGCAAAGGTGATTCTTTATGATTCAATATAAAAAACAAAAAAAATCGTCTCATCGCCAACCCATACAGAGCATAGCTAATCTCTCCATGCAATATCCTGATATAAAATATATTATATAAAAAACCATATTTCTTTCATGACAAGAGGGCATTTCCCTTTCATTCTCTACAAAAAACATACACACGAAAAAGCCCTCATTTCTCACAAAAAAACTTGACTTTTTTACCCACCATGTCTGATTATATAACTAAGGGTTAAGCTCATTCTCCGAGTAATCACCCCGCTTTCCAGCTGAAAAAGGAAAGCTGATAAAGCCACAGCCGTCGCGAGGCGGTGTCGGAAAGCCACGGATCTCTCGGGAGGAGACCGCCGGGTTACCACGTCCACTTGTCGCTGTCTGAAAGTGTAGAGTATGACATCAATAAAAAAAATCTGTTCGCCTCAAGCCGTTGGCAATATAGGTAACCGCCTCTTCTGCCACCTCTTCCGCTTGAATTTCTCCTCCCTCGCCGTTTTAAACCGACGCCTGTCCTGTGGAGATAGAATATAAACAGGGAAGGGTAATAGGATTTTATAATAGCAGCAAGATCGGCATAGAAATAAACGGAAAAACAGCCCATTGCCTACAAATTCACAAATAACTACTTGTTTTGTAATAAAAAAAAGGAGAAAGTAATGATAAAAAAAATCCTGCCAATACTTGTTCTATTGCTCGTCTTTACCGCACCAAGCTTAGCTTTAGCTGCTCAAAAACATACTACTGATGAAGTCAAAATAGGAATCCTTTCCTGGAGAGGACCACTGGGCTTCAAAGAACGCTGGGAGCCAACCGGCAAATATCTTACCGAATCAATAGGGAGACCGGTTACCGTTCTCCCTCTGGAATTTAAAGATATCCTACCCGCTGTGAAAAATAAGGCGGTAGATTTTTTTACTGCCGACCCTTCCATGTTCATGAGTGCTAAGATACAATACGGCGCAAGTGAAGTCTTGACCATGAAACTTATCAATGCTGATTCCGTTGGCGCGGTGCTCTTTACAAAAGCAGGGAATAATGCTGTCAATACGTTAACCGACCTCAACGGAAAAAAGTTCGGTGCCTTACAGCGTTGGTCGTTCGGCGGTTGGCAGATGGCGGAAAAAGAATTCCGTAATGCTGGCCTTGACCCCTACCCCTTTCTCCACACGTTGCGTTTCTTTGACAAACCCGATGCTGTGGTGAGGGCCGTTCTTGATGGACAGGTTGACGCTGGCACCGTACCTACCAGTATCCTGGAACGGATGGCAAAAACAGGGGAAATAAAAATGAGAGATGTAAAGATTCTTAAACAAAAAAATTATCCTGATTTTCCTTATGCCTGTTCGACGGAACTTTATCCAGGATTCCCGCTGGCCAAAACCGCATCTGTCGATCAAGTATTAGCCGATCATATTGCAGCAGCACTCAGAGTCCTGCGACCGAATGACAAGATACTGAAGGATGCCCGTATCACCGGCTGGATTGCCCCACTTGACTACACAGACATTGAAATCGTTCAATCACAGCTCAAAGGTGGAGGATACACTGGGCGACGAATTCAGTAAGCAAGAGCTGCCATGAAATATCAGTTAATCTCATCTGGACATCTGCTGGTCGGGTCCGAGGAAAAAGAGAGTATCGCTCGGATTCAGCGAATAACAAAGCTGTCTGAAGAGCAGGTATGGAAATCGCTGCTGAACGGCAAGCCGAGAAAGCTGCTCAGTTCCGATGATAAGGAAAAAATTAAAAAGGTAGCTCTTGCCTTACGCCGGGCAGGCCTAGAGGTGAAGGTGCAAGTTCCCTCAGCGGAAAGGACTGAAGGGCCAGGAGATATTGCGCCGAACAAAGAAAATAGCAGCATAGAAAAAGAACGAATCGATGCGTTACCCTATTCCATTGCTCCGCCCAAAAAAAAATCTCATCCCGGACGTTGCCTGACAGCTCTTCTCCTCTCCCTTATCATCCTGCTCTTCCCGACACCCATATAGCCCTCCTCTACCTTCTTATTTTTCTTTAATTTTTCTATATAAAATTTTATCTTCAGCCACGGAGACAAATCATTGCTCAACTTGTCTGATTTCGCTCCGCTTAATCAAACGTACACGACTGGTTTTATAACTTGTCTTTTCCGGTACACGTAAGAGTGTAGCTGTGGTATTGTAAAAAAAATCAGGAAGCAGCTCCCCTTGCAAGTTGACTTAACTTATTGATACTACTGGATTAAAAAACAACTTTTCGGAAAAGTATGACCACGAATATAGAAAAAAATTTAAACAAGATTCCTGCTGTCGCCTTAGCCTTGGCAGGCTTGGCTGTCTTTATTCCCGCAGGATCGATTTGGGCGGGTAATAACAACGACGCCGAAGGTATCTCCTGGATGATGTTGTTTCTTGGGATAACTGGAGGACTGGCCTTTTTCCTGTACGGCATGGAACTGATGAGTGAGGGGCTCAAAAAAACGGCTGGCAACAAAATGCGCTCCATCCTGGCTGCTCTGACCAAAAACCGGTTCATAGGCCTCCTGATGGGCGCCTTTGTCACCACGGTCATCCAGTCGTCCAGCGCCACCACCGTGATGCTCGTCAGCTTTGTCCAGGCGGAATTGATGACCTTTGCCCAGTCCCTGGGCGTCATTCTGGGGGCCGATATCGGCACCACCATCACGGCCCAGCTGGTCGCCTTCAAAATGACCGACTATGCCTTGGCCATGATCGCCATAGGCTTTGGCGTGCGCATGTTCGGCAGGAGTGAAAAAATCAAGAGCATCGGCGATATCATGTTAGGCTTCGGCATCCTCTTTTACGGCATGAAGCTGATGAGCGATTCCATGAAGCCGTTGCGCACGTACCCCCAGTTCATCGACATGATGAAGTCCATGGACAATCCGCTCCTGGGCATCCTGGCCGGGACGGTGTTCACGGCCCTTGTCCAGGGTTCCGGCGCTACGACCGGCGTGGTCATCGTCCTAGCCCAGCAGGGACTGATCAGCTCGAAGGAGGCATTGCCGTCACCCTAGGTGCCAATATCGGAACCTGCGTCACCGCCCTGCTGGCCTGCATCGGCACCCGGCGCGAGGCAAAACGGGTAGCGGTGGCCCATGTCCTGTTCAAGGTAGTGGGGGTACTACTCATCGTGCCCTTTTTAGGATCCTTTGCCGACATGATCCGTTCTCTGGCTGCCCTGTTCGACTCGGGAACGGCCCGACAGATCGCCAATGCGCACACGGTCTTTAACGTGGGCATCGCTCTTTGTTTCCTCCCCTTCATCGATCTGTTCGCCCATGCCATCCTTCGCCTCATGCCCGACAAGCCCAGAGAAAGGGGCATTGAGCCTGCGGCCCGGCATCTGGAGGATTCCCTGGTCTCTACCCCGGCAATTGCCCTGGAACTGGCCCATGCCGAGATCGCCCGCATGGCCAAAATCCTGGGTCGCATGCATAATGCAGCCATCCTTCCCTTTATCACCGCCAATGACCAATTGCCTCGTGACGAGATCCATCCTGAGCAACTGGACCTCCTGCAGGGCATTGCCATGCGGGAGCAGAAGATCAACTTCTTAGAAGAGAAAATACGCCAGTACCTGCTCAAAATCAGCCGTCAGCAACTGGCTGAGGGACAGGCCAGTGAAGTCAACGCCCTGTTATCCCTCCTAGATAGTATGGAGAGTATCGGCGATATCATCATCCGCCAGATGGTGCCCCTGGCGAAAAAGAAAGGGCAGCTGGACGCTGATTTTTCCGAGGAGGGACGCCAGGAACTGATCAGCTACCATAAGAAGATCGGCAAACAGCTCAATCGGCTGGAGCAAATGATGGTCGCTTCTGACAGCATCCTAGCTCGTAAGGTTCGAAAAAAGAAAAAACGGTACGACCGACTCAGTCAACGGTTGCGCCACCACCATCTCCGACGCTATTGGACATGAAAGAACAGTCGGTGGATACCCACGAAATCCACCTTGAATTGCTTGACGCCCTGAACCAGATCAACGGCTTTAGCGCCGACATTGCCAAATCCCTGATCAAGGGAGGGATACAAGATCGACCATCTGAGAGACAGGATAAGGATCAACCAGCCGAGGGAGAGAATAGACATTATATCGATTTTCGCTAACCGATTGATTTTGCGTTGTTAGCAAAACAACAACTTCCAGTTAAATCGGCAGGTTGGAAAAGATCGGTATAATGTCTAATACACCTGGCGAAGAGCCGTCACAACAGTCTGCCGGCTGAATGGATGGTTTTCATTTCGCAACCAGGTCGCAAGGGCGCTGCCCAAACGACCTGGAATGCGAAAACATAGTCGGGAATCCCCCCCTACCCGGCGCTACACAGGCGAGTAATCCTCAAACCCGCCCGCAGCAACGGTGTATTCAGGGTCTTCTATAATATCGACCTGAATAAGCTTATCTGCCTTATGGATAAGCTTCCGACAATCAGGACTGAGATGCTGAAGGCTGATATTCTTCCCTGCCTGCTCATATTTCTGAGCCAATTTATTAATGGCTTCAATACCGGAATGGTCGGCAACTCTGGAGTCCTTAAAGTCGATAATGACCTCATCAGGATCGCCTTCTACATCAAACTTACTGTTAAACATCTGCACTGAACCGAAAAAAAGCGGTCCGAATATCTCATAACGCTTTACTCCATTTTCATCAATACTCTTTCTGGCCCTAATACGAACGGCATTTTCCCAGGCAAAGACCAGTGCGGAAACAATAACACCGGCAAGCACAGCAATAGCCAGATCAAACATGACGGTTAATATTGTGACCAAGAGGATGACCAAGGCATCGGACAGGGGGATTTTATCAAGGACACCAAAGGTGCTCCAGGCAAAAGTACCAACAACAACCATGAACATCAGGCCGACCAAGGCTGCCACCGGAATCACCTCAATGAACGAAGATCCGAAAAGGATGAACACGAGCAGGGATAATGCCGCCACAATCCCGGAGAGACGTCCACGTCCGCCAGATTTGATATTAATGATACTCTGGCCGATCATGGCGCAACCGCCCATTCCCCCCATAAAACCGTTCACAATGTTTGCCACTCCCTGAGCAATACTTTCTTTATTGGTGTTGCCGTGGGTATTGGTCAACTCATCAATAAGGTTCAAGGTCATCAAGGATTCGATCAGGCCTACTGCGGCAATGATCGCGGCATACGGGAAGATAAAATATAGGGTTTCCCAGGTGAAGGGAATAGCCGGAACATGAAAGACGGGCAAGCCCGCCTCAATACCGGTTCCGCCTTTTGCCTGGACAAAAGACAGGACCGTTGCGGTATCGATCCCCGTGAAGATGACCAATAAGGCAACAGTAATAATAGCGACAAGGGCTGCTGGCACCTTGGTCGTGTACTTAGGCAGAACATAAAGAATGGCCATGGTCAGGCCAACCAGCCCAAGCATTGTATAAAGAGGTGTTCCCTGCATCCATGCGCCGTCAACCTTGAACATGTCCAGTTGGGCAAGAAAAATGACTATGGCCAGGCCGTTGACAAAGCCCATCATCACCGGATGAGGAATTAAACGGACGAACTTGCCAAAGCGGAAAACCCCGGCCAAGACCTGAAGCAGCCCGACCAGTAGGAGCGTAGCAAAAAGGTATTGTAAGCCAGCACCCTCCCCGCCCATGTCTGTGCCTATTTTGACCAAGGACACCATAACAATGGCTGTAGCACCAGTGGCACCGGAGATCATTCCTGGACGACCGCCAATCACCGAAGTCACCAAGCCCATCATGAAGGCCCCGTATAAACCGACGACTGGGGAAACACCGGCAATAAAGGCAAAGGCGACCGCTTCCGGGACCAAGGCTATAGCAACGGTCAATCCAGAAAGGATATCGTCTTTAACCGTGCCTCTTTTATGCTCTATGAATTTAAATCTTTTCATCTTTCTTTGTCATCATCTCCTTCATGGGCCATATGAGCACAGACCGGCATAAACAAGCTGAACCACTCCTGAATTTTAGTTTTTTTGAAAAAATAATGCACAACGCACCTACCACATTACAAGGGGTTGTCTATAGCATTATTTTACCCTTAAGGGAATAATTCTTTTTTATTATATGAGAGGATTTTCAACAAGAAGGGGCTGAAAAAGGAACAGAGAAACGGCGCGGAATCAAGCCGCAACGGTTTTGTTTGTTACAGAGGATGATGCCTGGATTTGTGTTTTTTCGGTCGGTAAGCGGGAGCAAGAGGAAGATAAGCAACTCCCTGTTGACAATCAGGTTTCGTTGCTGTTACTGTGCGAAGAAACATCTACTTGTTTTGATTTGCTGTCCGATATTACCGAATCAATAATTTATAATAGAAGACACAGGGTGATATCCTATGTTATTTCTAGGTTATCCATACTGTACGATTTAAAATGGAGAATTGAAAAATAATGGCAGCGAATATATTTTCCATAACAGGCGATGAGTATGATTCGTATCAGAATTTTAAAAATGCGATACGAAACAACAACATTTCCAACGCATTATTTTTGCCTGACGTATTCAGCTCTACTCAACGATATGAAAAATTTAAAAAAATAACATTTAGATCAATTTCATTCAAAAACACGACTTTTGAACGAATAAAATTTATTGATTGCCATTTTGCAGGCTGTTTATTCCTTAGTTCAAAATTCATACAATGCGATTTCAGTAATTGTACCTTTAAGGATTGTAATTTTTTGGGAAGCACATGGGAAAAAAGCAGAATTAACCCAAAGGATTTAAAGAAAAACTTCGACTTTAAAAACGATGCAAATATTGCTGTAAAACTATTTCAAGCTCTTTACGATCAATACAAGAAGGAACATCAGCCTAATTATGCCAAGATGGCAAAGTACTTATTTATAAAGCAAAATATGGCCTAGACTATCATTATCTCGACAAGAAAAAAATCAACAAGGTTACTTTTTTCATCAGGAGAATACAAAATTTCCTCCATTGTGCAGTATCAGGCTATGGGGTTTATCGTAGCAGAGTCATCGTTTCATTTTTTGTGTTTTTAGTATTGGCAGCATGTTTGAATCATTACCTTCAGGAAGTAATTTTTATGCTGGACATTCCTGCAAAGAAAGTTGTCGAAAGCACCAAGACTGATTATTCTTTCATTCAAAGTCTATACTACACGTTCATCTCTGTAACAACCATTGGGTTTGGTGACATGGTGCCAAAATCTGAAATTGGTAGAATTTTGACGATGTTTGAGGCAACCATCGGAATTGTGCTCATCGCTGTATTGCTTAATTTTTCTGGAGAAAGTGAGTAATGAGTATTGTCGTGCAATATGGTTCTTCAGCAAGGGGAGACCTAGATAGTCTTTCAGACTATGATCTGCTTATCGTTGGCAGGTGCCCCCAATATGTACAAGGAAATCCGAAATACGACATTGCTAAGTACAGCAAAAATCGCTTAAGAAATCTGTGTAAAAATAACAGCTTATTCCTAATTCACCTGAGAGAAGAAGGCAAAATAATTGAAGATAATGACAATTGGATGGAAAACTTTTTGAGTAATGTTCCTGATTTTATTCCAAACGAATCTTCTTTACGACTATCAAAGAAAAATCTTTCAATAGCTGTATCTCTACAACCAACAAAAAAACTTATGCCATGCTGGTACGATATGATTTTTGTATTTCTACGAGATTATTTGGTTAAGTTAAATGCATTAAGTAAAAAATATGTTTTCTCAGTTGAGAACCTATTGAACTTTTTAAGTATAGAATACAAGTATGAACTTGCCATAATTTTAAAAATTTGCAGAGAAATTAAATACAGATATAGAAACGGTATAAAACAAAACATATTTATTAACCCCATCTGGGCCGCTAATATCATCAAAAAAGCTCTACATATTGAATCAAATGAATATTCACTTGATGAACTTATTAACAAAAAACAATTTTGACCAATATTTAATCTTGAGACTGATTGAATACAAGGCAATTGAAGGCTCTATAAGGACAAGCCGCAATATAAAAAAATATATTAAAAAACCTTCGTTATACTCTTGGAATATACGTAATATTGAATGGATAAATGAAATAGAAATAGTCGAGCGAATCAATTCAGACGACGAAAAGGAACTCAGGGGAGCTGGAGAGGTAAGCTATTTGGCCCACGCCTGATTTTTAGCGTTATTTTCCCCACCTCACCCCCCTCCGCTTCATTCCGCACAGCATGCCCCAATCACACCAAGATTATTTAAAAATAAACCCCCTTAACATCCTCCTCCTGCTCCTCCTGATACCCTGCCAAAATCCGCTTCGCCATGCCCTCATCTGTTCCCCCTCTACTTGATCTCTCGTCTCGCCTCAGCCGGAGTCTTACCGGACCACCGCTTAAAGGCCTTCCGAAACCCCCGGTCGCTCTCAAAACCCAGCCGAAAAGCCACATCGTCAATACTGAGACTTTTATCAGCCAGCATCCCCATCGCATTGACATACCTGACCTCCTCCAACAGGCTGCCCGCCTGAACACCATCAGGCATCCGTCGTTGTAGGGTACTGGTGCTCATTCCCATACTCCGAGCCAGACCGGCCACCGAGTAATCCCCCTTGATCGCATTGCACATGGCCGCCCGACGAATATCCGCAATTCCGTCAGCTAAATCCAAACCGAGTTCCTGGCGAAGCCGCTGCAGCCTCTGCTCCAGCGAACACCGCACTTCCTGACTCCCTCTCTGATTCGACCGTTTTTTCAGCTCACGGGTACTGAGTACCAGTGCATTAAACTCAGCTTGAAAGCTAACCGGGACACCGAAAAAATCCCAATAGGCGGAAACATCTCCCCGTGCCTTATGACAGAACTGGACACGGGTCAACAGTCCCTCACCAAAGCACTCCTTTGTGATTCGCGCTCCGATTCCGAGTCCAATTTCCGCACCCATCCCCTGATCAACCTCGCTCAACGGCTGGCTGGTACGAAAAAAGGTTTCTGTTGAACCGGGAACTGCTTTTATTTCAAGACGATCTGCAAGCAAATCACAGTGGGCGACAAACAGCTCCAGCATAGTCTGCGCATCAGAAGCACGAAGCAGGAGCCTCCCCGGTGTGCCGAAATAGGAAGTCGGTGCAATTCCTGCCAGCTCCAGCGCTATATTTCGTTCCGGAAAATTTCTGATCAGCATCCAAAAGAAATCTTCAAAAAAATCTTCAGGCAAATAATTGTCCGGGTCCATAAGTCGACCGGGGTCAATACCGGTTTCCCTGCTGATGTATTCCACAGACAGACCGAGATAGGCCGCAAAAAACACAGCAACAGTCCCCATGCTGCTCAACATACGATATTTCGAGGGTATTTCACAGGAAGGCTGCATGAGTCTCTCCTTATAAACAAGATGATAAATATTTTCTTGTGGCACTGACCGAAAAGTTCCACTTTTTGAAGCATAACAGCATGGGAACAGTAAGAAAAATGACGTAACATTCTTCCTGTCAACGAGAGTTTGTCGAGAAAAAATCGACTGAATCACCTCCCGCATATTTCCCTAACCATGATGTAGTCTTAACGGAAAAGATCGGGATATTAAGATACAACAAGCCATTGTACCAGACTCTTATCCAATTGGTGACATTTTAATTTCATCAAGCAAACTCATAGAACAGGAAGAGACTACAATGATTGCCCGCTGTGCTGTTCGTATATTGATGCTCAGCCCTATCTATTTCCGTTTGACAGCTCAACAACGCCTTGAGCTGGTCAGGGAATACAGCTAGGCGATGGACAGATTCAATATTGCCATAGAAAAAAAAGATGACCTCAAAATTCCGCTTTTTGATTCATGAGGGCATGGGGTCAAAAGAAAATGCAGTTTACTTTTCCGCAGATGAAAAAAATAAAAAAAGGAGGTCACTATGCATTCAATACCCGAAGTATCTATTGTTGATCTGTTTCTGACATATAACTGCAACTGCAAATGCTCATACTGTTTTGTGCAGGACAGCGGATCCGACATCAGGATGACCTCTCGTATCCTGGACCAATCTATTGACTGGATTGCTAGGCATGCTGGCCGACATGTACAGCTTGTCTTTCTTGGAGGAGAGCCGACTCTGGAACCTGACCTGATAGAGCGGGCAGTATACAGATGCAGGAAATGGGAAAAATGTCATCCGGTAAAGTTCACATTCACCATGACAACCAATTCCCTGAGCATTGATGAGCAACTTGCTGCCAAACTTGCTGAATGGAATGTGCCTTACCTGCTTTCCATTGACGGTTACGGCGAGCGTCATAACAAGTCCCGACCGGCCCGATTCACGGACAAACCATTCGATATTATACGTTCCCGCTTTCCGATGTTGAAAAAATATCAGCAGGATATAACAGCCCGCCTTACGGTTCTGCCGAATTTGGTGAACGGTCTCAATGATGATTTGGTACAGCTTCAGCAGATGGGATTCGATGCTTTTATTGTCTCCCCGGCGACCGGTGTGCCTTGGACCGAAGAAAATCTGCAGCAATACGTTGAGGAGATGGTGCAGTTTGCTTCCGACCGTCCTGTACAAAATGGACGACCTGTTCCCAATATTTCTCCGATTGATGATCCTGTTCAGGGAAATAACACCTGGGGATGCGCTGCCGGGCGTGGACGTTTTTCCATTGATCCCAAAGGGAAAATCTTCGCCTGCGCTCGGATGACCTGTTTGGACGAAGAAGACGGGCTGGTATTCGGCGATGTTTTCAAGGGGATAAAGCTTGAGGGAAATATCAATGCGTTTCAGGACACAACCTATGAAAGTCGTTTGGAATGTATCGACTGCAACCTGCGTGAAAAATGTATCGGGGGATGCGCCGCTGTGAACTGGGACGCAACCCGAAGCCCGGTAAAACCGGACCCGGATCAATGCCGGATGACCCATGCATTTGAGAAAATAAAACAACGCGTATATTCGCATTAGGCAACGGTGTCTGTGTGATTTTTAACAACCTGTAAAGGAGGAAAAAATGAAGGAAGAAAAAGTAACCAAACTGAACATGGATGCGGTTCTTACCGATGATGAACTGGTGAAAAAACTGGCGGCAAAAGTACTGGATATGATCCGGCAGAAACCCGATTCCGGGGTGGTGTGTCAGGGCTATTACTGCGACATGGACAAGGAGGTGCCAATCAAAGAGATCTGGGCCAACAAACTGAATACTCTTGATATGAAGATTGAAGAGGGACTGGCTGAATCAGCAGCTGATGAATATCCCCTGAATGCTGATGAGCTTGATCAGGTTGTGACCGAAATTAAGACCTCGGATGCCTATGCGGAGAAGCTGTCAGGTAACGATTTATCGCAGGCTGTCGGCAAAGTGCTGGCCGACAATGAAATGATGCGGCGGAAGGGGGGGCTAATGAGTAAAAAAAACTATAATCTTGAATACAATAGACCTGTACCTGACTGTAGGGTTGACGGACTCTGTAGGGTTGATAAGAGACATATATTTCCCTGCAGAGTCGAAGGGCCAAACAACCCTATCTATGAATATTGCACAGGAGGACATGGTTTAAAAGAGATTGATCCACAGGAGAGGATCACACGTCCTGAATTGATTCGCATTGTGGAAGCAATTGTGCCGAAAGCTGTTGCGGACGTTCTTAATCAAGCTGGAGCATTAAGCCGAACAACCTACCGTTGATTTTAGACAACACAGACAGGCAGGGGCAGTCCCCCCTGCCATCATATGGTCCTCACGGACCGATCACGAATCGGTTAAATTTGAAAAAATCAAGTTATTTACCTTCAAAAATAAACCCCCTTAACCTCGTCCTCCTGCTCCTCCTGATACCCAGCCAAAATCCGCTTAGCCATCTCCCAAGCCTGCTTATGCATATCATTGATGCCGATGCCCTGCCACCCAAATCCACAAAGATGCAGATTATCAATGCTTGCATGCTGTTGTTTCCGCCACTCCAGCAGAGCCGGATACCCCACTTCTAACTGAGGAATACCATATTTAGGGCGCAGAACCCGACTGAATACCGGCGGATCGGGCAAATCGATGAGTTGCTTCAGATCCTCATAGACCTTTGCCACCAGCTCCTCATCAGCAAGCTCCAACCGTTCAGGATGTCTACGTCCGCCGACCAAGGCTTCCATCAAAACATGGCCAGCAGGAGCCCGGCCCGGAAACATATGCGAGGAAAACAGAGCGCCGAGAGCGAAACGCTCTTCCTGCTCCGGGGCAAGATAGCCAAAGCCGAAAGGGACATTCGCCGTATCCGTGAATCCGAGGGCCACCGTGGCAATACGGGCTTCTGGGATTGCAGTAACGGGTGGTGCAGGCAATTCACTATTCGCAAGAAGTTCCAGACAGCGATTCACCGGCAAAGCGACAATCAGGTGCTTCGCCTGCAACTCCAACTGACCGGTTTTCACTGACCAGCCCCCATCAATCTCAGCAATAGAGCGGGCCGCAGTCCGATACATGATCTCCTTATTAGGAATCAGTTTGGCAGCCATAGCCTGGGGCAGACGCGACATTCCTGACTTAAAGCTGGTCATGGCAGGCAGACCTTTTTTTCCTTTTTTCTTGCCCTGTTTTCTGCTTTCTTTACGGGCCACCCGCATCTTATGCACAGCCCCTTTCAGCACCGAACCATGATCCTGCTCCAAGCTATGCAGACCGGGCATAACCGCTTCCAGTTTCAGCCGTTCGATATCACCGGCATAGGTCCCAGTAAACACCGCATCGGCAAAGGGCAGCAAGGACTTGCCAAAACGATGCTCCACCCATTGCGCCACTGTGGGCTCATCAGGCAGAGGTTTCTTCCAAAGATCAGCCAGTACCCTGAGCTTGCCCGTCAGAGGAACAAGTGGGGCCTTGAGGACTTTTCCAGGACTCTGGGGAATAAGGTTCAGTTTTCCGTTCAGACAGATATAACGAACAAACTCAGATAAGGGAGCCTTTTCCACCTCTTCCGTCAAACCAGCCTCATGTACCAGCACTCGACTTTCCAAGGCATTATCCAAAAAACCGTGCGCTCCGCCCTCGGCAAGATAACCCTCCTCAATATGCGAGTGAACAGCCCCGCCGGGATGGTCTCCCTGCTCGATAATCAGTAAAGAAATATCCGGCTCTTTATGTTTCAGAAAGGTAGCCGCAGCCAGCCCGGAAAGACCGGCACCGATAATCAAGACGTCAGCTGTTGGTTGCATAATGGTAGACCATGAAGGAGTTATATGTCGTTGTTCGTGGTTGAGGCCTACGCCTATTACGCAACCTCACCAAATCGAAGTTCAAGGAGAGAAATAAGATATTATATCCTGACCCTGTAAAGGTCAAGCAGGAACAAAAAACAACTTGGGCACCGAGCTGATACTCTCACCCATTCTGTTCCTGCACCTCACCAAAGGCCTGCCTAACACTAGCTGCCAATTTGCTCTTCAGCACAGGCTTCATTAAATATGCCTTAATGCCCAAGGATTTGGCTTTTTCCTCATTGATCATCTCGCTGAAGCCGGTACATAAAATAACCGGAATCTCCGGTCGTTGTTCTAAAATTTTCTTTGCCAATTCTATCCCGGTCATATTTGGCATGGCCATATCTGTGATGACAAGATCAAAGGCATCAGGTTGCTGAACAAAAAGCTCCCAGGCAACAAGACTGTCTGTCGCCACCGTCACCTTATAGCCTAATTGCATCAGCATATAGCGTGTAATGTCAACAACCGCCTTTTCATCATCAACAACAAGGATATGTTCTGTACCTGAGGGATTCTGTACCCCGGCAAGGAACAGCTCATCACTCTGTTCCTCCTCTTCCTTGAGCTGCGGCAAATATACCCGAAATGTCGTTCCCTGCCCCGGTTCCGAATAAACCGATACCGTCCCCTTATGATCATGGACAATGGCATGAACCGTGGCAAGCCCTAATCCGGTCCCACCTTGATTTTTTTTGGTTGTAAAATAGGGCTCAAAAATCTTTTCGATCAGATTCGGTGTGATTCCATGCCCGGTATCACTCACCTCTATCAGGATATACGATCCTGGCGTCAAACCTATTTTATATACTGAATCCTCAGCCATCAGGACAAAAGGACGCATGGTCACCCCCAAGATCCCACCAGTGTCCATCATAGCCTGATAGGCATTGGTACAGAGATTGACCACCACCTGATGTATCTGGGTGGGATCCGCCATAATCTTTCCGCAGGCATTATCTATACTTTGTTTGATCGCAATAGATGCCGGGATGGAAGAACGGAGGAGTTTTAATGCTTCTTTAACAATAAGATGTGGTTCCAGCGACTGTAAGGCCTGATCTGTCTGCCGGCTGAAACTAAGGATCTGTTTGACCAAATCCCTGGCTCGTAAAGCGGCGTTATATATTTGTTGCGCCTGAAAACTCTCCACTGATTCACCAGGAAGGCTTTCGCTCAGTAGCTCCGCATAGCCCATAATCGGAGACAAAATATTATTAAAGTCATGGGCAATGCCGCCTGCAAGCGTACCAATAGCCTCCATTTTCTGGGCCTGTCGCACTTTGGATTCGAGCTGCTTCAACTCGGAAATATTTTTGGCAAAACAGACAACTGCGACCATTTTTTTTGTCTCATCAAAGATAGGAGCAGCAGAGACAAGAAAATAATTTGATCTTTCAGAATTTTGATGCTTAATCTGACAGGAAAAAGATCTGCACTCTTGAATTGACTTCACTGCCGGGCAACCTTCGCAAGGAGAAGATGCTTCGCGGAACAACTCAAAGCATTGTAGTCCCACAAGTCCTCCAGGCCGAACATCAAAATACTGCTCCGCAACTCTGTTGGCCCGCAACACCCGCAGGGTAGGATCCAGAAGAAAAATTATTTCATTAATCGCATCAAACGTTCGCTGCCATTCATCACGGGCCTGGACAATGAGGCGTTCAGCCTCTTTTCTTCCGCTGATATCCTGGACATTCATTATCCAACTGAGTTGCTTTCCTGCGCTATCACGCACTACGGTGATATTAACCTCAACAGGAAAGGAGATCCCTTCTTTTCTGAAATGGCGGGCTTCAAAAACATGATACCCTTTATTATCAACCATTTGTAAATATTCACCAACGTCATTTCGACACGTTGTATCAATAAGATCGAAATAAGATGTACCCCTCAGCTCTTCTACGGACCTCCCATGCATCTCTGCAAAAGCAGGGTTCATCATATCCAAAGAAAATGTTTCTACCTTATCTATCTTACTGAGCGCAATCCCCCACTGGGCATGCTTGAAAATTCCAGCCCACTCCTGCTGCTCGGCCTCATGCTGCATTTTTTCTCGAAGCCGAGACTGCATCTTTTTATAAAAGAAAAAAAAGACAGGCAGTAAAATAAACCACAGCAGGGCATAGACAGAGCAAATCTGTCGAACAACATCGTCACTGGCCTTCTGATACGATGCCAGGGGCAAAGAGATGCCCACTCCGCCACGAATATCTCCTTCTTTATAGCCTTGTTTGGCATGACATTTTAAGCAATCAGCTTTCGCAATCATCGGACGCATAAGGCGAAGATAGGGTTCTCCTTTTATCTTTGTATATTCTAAAACTTCCTCCACCCCTTGCTCAAAGGTCCGCAGGGATTTTTTCTCCCATTCATCAGGAGCATTATCAGGGTTGAGAGGCTGCAAACTGGTAATTCGTCCTTTTACACCATATAATTTCTCGTACTGCTTCATCATCTGATGAAGCATATAGGCCGGATTCATCAAGGTGAGTTTTTTACCGGAAGGCGTAATAATATCCCTTTCCAGAATATGGCTCAGATGAGGATTGGGAGGTGTTTCTTCACTGACCGGCACATAGACGCCCCCGTGCGAAGAGGCCCAGAAACGAAAGGCCTGATCCTTGTTGAAATGAGAACGGACCTCATTTTCCACCAATTCCGTCACCTGGCGACGCTCAACATGGATATTCCAGGCAAGAGACATCCCGACAACAGCAGTCCACAGGATAACACCTGTCAGGGAAGTAAGATAAAGCGTTTTAAAGGGAGGTGATTGCATATTGTCTCTCGTCTGCCTCTACAATATTCAACGTGATGACGTGTCTTTTGACTCAAACAAACAAGTATGCGGCATTACCGGAATGCATTGAAAAAATATTTCGTTATTCATGGGCTCTGTCGCTCCCTAAATACAAGCAGAGAAATCCCTTTTCCCCAAATCCCTGCGCTCCTCTGTGCAGCAAGCCCAGCAGGCTTATCTTCTGTCTCCCATCAGTATCTTGACAGCAGGCTAATCATGCTTACTGTTGGGGTTTATTAGAGTAAGGATAACTGTATATAACCATAAATGGAAACCGTGAACCATTAAAAAAATACCCCATAAAAAGGATAACTATCATGAGTACACAGGTTGAAACCAAACAATTTCAAGCAGAGACCCGAAAGGTTCTCGACATCGTCATCAATTCACTCTACACTGAACGAGATATTTTTGTCCGTGAATTAGTCTCTAATGCCTCAGATGCCTTAGAAAAATTTCGTCATCTTTCCCTTACTGAACAGCCAGAATTCGACGCCCATGTCCCTCTTGAGATCAATATTGACTGTGATGATAAAAAACACACTTTGACCATCACCGATACCGGTATCGGCATGACAGCGCAGGAGCTTGAGGAAAACCTGGGCACCATTGCTCATTCCGGGTCCGGCAAATTTATCGAAGAATTGGCTGAGGCCGCCAAAAAGGATGTCAGCCTCATCGGCCAGTTCGGCGTAGGTTTTTACTCCGCCTTTATGGCAGCTAAAACCGTCACTGTCCAAACCCGCTCTTGGGACGGCAGCGAAGGCCATGAATGGCATTCCGACGGCAACGGTTCCTATACCATCAGCCCATGTGACGGCCTGCATCGGGGCACCAAGATCATCATTGAACTGAAAGACGATGCTGAGGAGTACGGCCAGAAATTCACCTTAGAGCGCATCATCAAGCAGTATTCTACCTTTATCCCCTTTCCAGTCAATGTGGAAGGGAAAAAGGTCAACACGGTTGAGGCCATCTGGGGCCGCTCCAAAAGCGAAATCACAGACGAAGAGTACAACGAATTCTATAAGTTTGTCGGCAATGCCTATGATGAGCCCACCTTCCGTCTCCATTTTGCCGCTGATGCACCGTTGGCCATCAATGCCCTGCTCTTTGTACCCAAGGACAACTTCGAAAATATGGGCATGGGCCGAATGGAGCCCGGTGTCAACCTCTACTGCCAAAAGGTACTCATCGACCAACACAGCAAGAGCATCCTGCCCGAGTGGCTCCGTTTTCTCAAGGGTGTGGTCGATTCAGAGGACCTTCCCCTGAATATCTCCCGCCAATCTCTCCAGGATAATGCTCTGGTGGCCAAACTGCGCAGGGTTATCACTAAACGCTTTCTTAAATTGATGGCAGAAGAGGCCAAGAAGGACGACAAAAAGTATATGGAGTTCTGGAAGACCTTTGGTATTTTCCTGAAAGAGGGCGTGACCTCTGACTTTGAATACCAGAAAGAGCTTTCCACGCTGTTACGTTTTGAGTCTTCCGCCAGCGAAGCAGGCAGCATGACCTCTTTGCAGGAATATGTGGATCGGATGGCTGAAGGACAGAACGAGATCTACTACATCAACGGACCCAGCCGGGGAGCTATAGAGAACGGCCCCTATGTGGAGATGTTTAAAAAACGTGATATCGAGATCCTCTACACCCTGGAACCCATTGACGACTTTGTCCTCTCTCATCTGGGCGAGTTTGACGGCAAGAAACTCCTTTCCGCTGACCGAGCCGATCTGCGTCTGCCGGAAAGCACGGAAAAAAACGAGGAGACTCAAGATGAGGCCGGAGGAGAAAAACTGGCTGAGGCTGTGCAGACCTCGCTCTGTAAATGGATGAAAGAGGTTCTGGGCGACAAGGTCAAGGAAGTCAAGCCTTCAACCCGCTTGGTAGATAGCCCAGCTATGATTCTTAACTCAGACGGTTACATGACCTCATCCATGGAGCGAATCCTGGCAACTCAGGGAAAAAACACGCAGGATAACCCTATGGGTATGTCTAGCAAAAAAGAAATGGAAATTAACCCGGCCAGCTCGTTGATCAAAAAGATGGCTGATCTGCGAACCAAGGATCAGGATTTTGCAAAGGATATAGCTGAGCAGATCTACGATAATGCCATGATTCAGGCTGGGCTAATCATTGATCCGCAGGAGATGGTTAACCGGAACTATCGTATTTTGGAGCGGATGTCGGCGTAGGCTAGTCTGAAAAAATAAAGGGCACGGAGTAACCGTGCCCTTCGTAACTAAAAACGGACCATCAGGGGAGCCTCACAATTTCGTGGTGTTTATTATTATTGTTGGGAGAAAAAGAAGCCAGTTGAAGCTTGAGTTTGGTGGATCAAGCACGTCCCCAAGCATTGCATCAACATCACTGGTACCTGTTGTAACCGGAACCGCACTATTAATATCCGGCTTATTATCATACCATTCAGTCAATCCACCACCTGCTGCTGTTTGATAAAATCGTACTTTGAAACTCTCAGTTGTTGGCAGCCCTTTAATAGTATACATTCCGTTAGTGTCTGTTTCTGCGAATCCTACGGGGCTATCATCAGCACTTGAACCAGCATCGTATGCTTCTACTAGTCCTTCCACAACTGGCGCACCACTACTCGTTACCGTTCCAGAAATAGCACCACCCGCTACAAGTTGGACATTTGCCTCTAAAGTTTCTGATAACGAAGAGATCTCTATTGATGTCGAAGTTAACCGTGTATATGCATCAGTACTTTCACTGTACCATTCACTGGTATAGTCCGTATTCCCAGCCCAGAATTGCACAAAGTACGTTCCGACATTGAGTCCACCAATATCATATGCACCGTTAGTAGTAGTTGGCACAGCATTAGTCACCACATTCCCGTCGGAGTCATAGATTACAACAGAGATATTTTCAATAAAGTTGCCAGAGCCTTCTTCTGTCACAATCCCAGCGATATTGGCCCCAAGACGTAATGTAAACACCCCTAAGTCCTTCACAGCCGACTCTGAAGCCAAAGTAATCAATTCAGCATCAAAAAAAGTATAGGCATGAGGAGTTGTAGTATACCATTCCTCTATATAATCCGTATAATAAGTAAAAAATACTACTTTATGCGAGATGGCTGCCGACAACGTTGGAATTTCATATTTGCCTTGGGAATCCGTACGATCCCACCCGGTCAATGATCCACTGTTCTCCTCATACGTTGCGACTACAAGCCCCCCAATTCCCGCAGTCCCGTTATTCACGATCCCTTTAATAGTGGCGGACCAAGCTGTTCTGCCGCCAAACAACAAAAAAACACAAATGACACCCCATCCCACTTGGCGAATCAGGCTGTTTCTCAAGACTACATTTCTCATTTCACCACCTCCTTAAGGGGAATATTCCACCAGACCTTATATAAATAAAGTTTATATAACTTACTCGGTGAAAGAACTTTTAATCAACAAAGCAATAAAGTTATTACGTCAAAAAAGACCATACATTTTTACAGTTCTGCGCAACAAAAAAAAACTTGTAGTTCGAGCAACGAGAAGACGAGCTCGCCAGCGAATAATCGGGGCACGCAGATCTGTAGCGCCTCGCTCCCCCATAATACGTTGAACCCGACCCAAAACTCGATTTATTGGTATAGCTGGGTCATACCATGCACAAGCATCACCTTTGGTTTGTACCAGAAGGACATTATCTAAATCAGATTGGCATCTATGCAACCTATGAATAAAGGGATTTTCCTGTTGATCGCAAAAAAAAACAATATCGCCTCTTCTTAATTTTTTTTCTTCTACAGGCGATACTTCAACTAAGTCTCCCTCAGATATTAGCGGCAACATGGAGATACCAGAAACCCGTAAACGGACAGTAACACCTTGCTGCAACAAAACACGGATAAGCTCAAGAGCCCCCTGGTCCCTGATACTGATCACTGCCGGTGTACTCATAGGTTTGTCTTGGCAATTATTGCTGGTAGAAACAGAACCCAATTAAACTTGGATGCGACCTTTACATCATCAACCTGCCACTCCCAATCATTAACCGCTGTATAATGAAAACGAAGTTGAACATTCGGTTGGTCATCAGCTATCGCTTTAATATCTATAAACTCTATTTGCTTTCGATCGTTAGTATCCCCTTCATGCTCTTTCCGCCATATCTCAGACCAAACCCCTCCCTCATCAGTGGAAATTTCCACTGTAAAGGTGGTTTCCGATTTGTCAGCGCGTGTATAATGTCGAAAGGACAAAATCTCGCAGTCTGTTGCCGAGCAATTGATTGAAGGAGTCACGAGGACTGTATCCATATACTGTGGTTGTTCATCGCTTTTAGCAAAGGCATAACAACCATTAGCACCAGTCTCATTAAATTGTAAACCTTCATTAAAATACCATCCCTCATCAACTCCAAAATTATTCACAGTCCAGCCCTCTGGCTTACCGCATAAGAGGACTGAATCGAATGATTCAAATAACGCAACAGATGCAACAGCCGAATCCGAAACAGCAAAGAACATTATGAAGGACAAAATGAGAAACTGGTGTCTACTTTTCAATACATTGTTTTTCATGCCATACCTTTCTTACATCACAGTTCACCTGCAAGACGCTCCACAGCCTGCACAGCACTACGATCAGGCCTAAAGGCTAGCTCAAATACAGGAATATTCTGAAGTAAAGTTTCACAAACTGCAAGGCCCTTGCTCATCCATTCTTCATTATACCAAGGAATAGACGTAGTTTGTAGTAAGCGGCGTAGGGCATCAGAAGGATGCAGACGGGTTATAGCAGTTTCTTGTGCTTGACGAAGAAAAATAAGGGCCGCAAAAGGAGCTGATTCATTCAAAGCTATCTTACTTTCCCCATGCCAAGGAGTCCCCCATACCTTCCAACCTATCTCATGAGAACGAATTATTATCCTCTCCTCACTAAAAAGAATGTTTCCCTGCGACTGCGAGAGCAGGCGACAAATTGTCGATTTTCCTATTCCCGAATGGGCCGAAAAAACCATACCTTTCCCCTGAATAGCCCCCCCTGCCGCATGAATAATCAGCCCCTGATGATTTATTACAGTATGCTTAAGAAGAAGAGCATCCAAAGCGGAGACAGCTGGAAAAATAGTCTGTTTTTTCTCAGAGCAACAAGAGGGTATATGAAAGCTGTATATAAAATTTGAAAAATTCCGGTCAGCCTGAATGGTTAAATACGGGCGTTGCTGCTGTTGCACCCCGTAACGAAGCACTTGAAAGCCGTTCGACACCTCATTTATTCTATAATACTTATCTGAAAATACTATCGCTGATGGAGTAACACTTTTTTCATATACCGATTCCATCTCCATACAGATCTGAACATCGGCTTCAAGACAATTAGAGGAGCAAAGAAAAGATACGTGTTCAGCCGGATCCTCTCTCAACAAGCTTGGCCAAACACTGTTCTCAACACCTATCGTCAACCCGCCGAGCTGAAACGTAGTATAGCGAGAAGATTTCTTCTTGAATAACAGAGAATGGTCATTAGGCATAGGGCATCCAACCACGACATTTCTCAAGACATAAAAGCTAACAGATCACATGTAGATGTAGTATTTGGTAGCTTATTACATACACCAAGAACCTGATCGGCAAACAAGGAAACGGCTGTCAATTTGGGCGGCTCATACTGCCGTTTTCGCTTTATTCCCTCTCTTGCCTTATTTTGATCATTATCTTTTTTATCATTACCCATCATGTTACCTCTTTCCTGGAAAGACTTCTCATTTTTTCTCGACGTAACGCCGTATATTGACAATAGTACTCTGCCGCTTGTTCAGGTCGCCCTGTTTCCAAAACAAAAGAGCCTGGACATGCAGGACAAATAATCTTATCCTCACACAATTTACAAGAAAACGACTCAACAGCTGACGATGCTGAAAATGCTTCATACAGCTTTTTCCAACCAGCCTTTATTCCATCTACCGCCCGAATAGTAGAATGAGAAGGAGTTATCAAGCAGGGTTGCATTATACCGTACGGATCAATATGACAGGATATCTTTCCGGCCTGACATTGGTACAGCTCCTCAGACACTTTTTTACCATCCAATTTCTTTACCAATTCTGCTAAGGAGCGAGCTAGCTCCTTAACTTCAAAGTCTGTTTCCACAGCCCATTCAGGAGGTATACGTAAACGTAAAATATCCCCACCACCGTTCGTGCGTCCGGCATTATCTGAATTGGCAACAACAGGATGAAGCATGCAGTCATGCCGAAACTCCAGTTCCATATCTTTAGCTATTGCTCGCATGGCAGGCATTTCCTTATAATTCAACGTCATAACCACGGTCTTTAAATGCAACCGCACGTTAGCCTTACGTAACCGCTCTATACTATTCAAACATGCTGCAAATGAGCCATCTTTTTGAGTTATCGCCTCAAAGGTATTCTGGGTGGCTCCATAAAGGGTAATATCAACAATCCTTGGCGGATATCTGACAAATGAACGAACAATCTCATTGGTAATCAAAGAACCATTACATAAGACTGAAACTAAAAGACCAGCGCGAACCGCATGCTCATAAATCTTGACAAAATCAGGCCGAAGCATGGGGTCGCCGCCAGTGAGGGTCAAAAACAAAGTGCCTGCTTCCACCATTTCGTCCAGCAGACCGAGTATCGTATCTGTATCAAGTTCTCGATGCCGATGTTTATGAATTGCCTCCTGATCACCAAGATAGCAATGAACACAACGAAAATTGCAGCGATGTGTCAACTCAAAAGAAACAGATAAAGGGGTATGAGTCACCGCTGCCCGAGCAAAATAACGAGCTAAGTCATTCCCCTCCCCTCCTAAGCATTTTTTTTCCAGAGAGTCATCCATCAGGCTTCGCCGTCAATCAGACCGGCACCGGCCAGACCACTCATAATTTCCAGCATGTCTACCTCAATAGCCTCCAACGGTGTATCATACTCCTGCTCCAACTGCTTTCCGATCTCGGCAAGGGTACGGGTTCCGTCAAGGGCCTGCCAGATAAAGGCTCCGGTATCATTCAGAGTGTACAACTCATCCATAGAGGCAAGATCACCAGATATAGGCACCAGCAGGGTCTCGTCCATTACCTTGCGGGTGACAATATTATCGGCCTGTCTATAAATGCTGTTAAGCTTTATTTTTATATTCATCAACTTGGATAATTTGCGCGTTGCCTTATATTTTTAGGTTAGCTTTTTTCCAATATAATTGTCAAATTCCACAATGTCAACAACCAGTATTTTACAACTCCGGCACATTGTCATTACGGCAACATTTACAAAACGGTTATTACTAAAAAAACATCAAGGGAAGAGAAGGTAAGAGACATTCTATACAACGAACCTAACCTTCACAACTAACATGATCAAAAGGTTAGAATTGCCAGACATGGCGTAGCGAAAGGAAGATTTCCCCCGGCAAGGCCGGGGAAAACTTTACGAAAAGTTCAACGACTGCCAGCAGGCACCGACATCGCAGGGTCACCAAGAAAATTGTAAATATAAAGCGGATCATTGCTCAGTCCCTGAGCAGCATAATCACGCTTAGCCTTCACAACCGCATCGCCAACCCCGGAGGTGGCCGGATCAAGCAGGCCTCGATAAAAGCCCTCGGCCATAACATCGGCAAGATAATTTTTGGACAGGCCAGTGGCCCCGAAAAAACCAGCCGCCACGCCATCCGCTTGCAGCACGGCTGCTTCACCGATACTCCTCATTGCCGGGTAGCCAAAACTCGCTGTGGAACAGGCCATACTCACCATCAACAAAGGAGATCCTGTATCACTCATGGATTCTATCTCAGAGGCGGTCAACAGGGAGCTGCTCCGACCGAAGGCTATCAGAGAACTATGCCCTATGTAATGCATAATTCCACCTCCCTGCCGCAACGCAGCCGCAACCCCGGAATGGGTTCCGCCGTTACCCAAGCTGCTCGCATCAAGACGGTTCACGGAAAAACTCTTCGGCATGAGCTCAGCGACCTTATCCGCACTGGCACGAAAATCCCCAGCTGTGGAATCCGTTCTGTCTGTTACTAGGTTCAAGACCGAATTTTCTCCATAAGAGGCCCCCTGCTCGTAGCTGATCAGCTTCTCAATATATTCATTAAGCTCCAGGCTGTTAACAACTGGAATCCTGCCTATGGCAAATTCTGGAATCCCGTCATCACCGACAACATCCGCAAAACGGTTATCGCTGGGGAAAAAGCCGTCCTCAGTCGCCACCAGTTCTGTTGGCACAACAGGATAGCCATAGCCGAGATAATCCTTGTAATCGTACGAACCGTCGCCGATCAGCACCACATACTGTGGTGGCATTGACCAGTTGTCATACACATAGGCCAAAAATTCATGCACCGCCTCCGGCGCGGCCAGAGCATGACTGAACTCATCCTGAATATCCTCAATATCAATGGTCATCGCAGTCATTCCTTGGGCCGCGCGATAATCGGCAAGCCGCTGCGCTGAGGACATCATGTTCAACGGGCTGATCACCAGATAATCCGCATGATTGTCCCTATTGTGCAGTTGAGAGGGACTGTCAACAGTTATATCGCTGGAAACTGTCAGGCCGATATTTTCAGTCATGAAATAGTTATGCTCTGGCTTGGCCAGAATAGTGATTGTGTACTCACCAGCCTCATTCTTGCCTGGCAGGGTCCGCAACCGCAAGGGTTTATTTGGATTTGTAGTATCAAGGGCCAGAACATTACTGCTACTGAACCCCTGAACGGTGATGCTATCATACCCCGCATTAGCGAAGATCAGTTCGCCGTTTACCGCCTGATAGCTGCGCTGATAATCGAGCTCAAAGGAATCAAGATAAATGAAAGAATAGACCACGCCGCTGTTCAATTGAGAAACAAGCCGTACCTCGTTGCCGCCTTCCCGCAACAGATCAGCAGAAACTTTACCTTGGAACGTATAATCGCCCTGCTCCGACCATTCCGCTATACCGACCTCAACGTCGTTCAGAAAAACCGCGACCTTATACGGGGCCTCCTGCCCAGAATTACTGTTCGTCATTCCGACAAGGTTCACCGTCAGGACAACTTCGCCCTCTCCAGTCATATACGGAGAATCCACATTATGATTCAGTGAAGCCTCAGTGCCATAAGCGAACATATACTCCCAGGCCCAGAAATCCTTCACCGGGGTATTGATATATAGATGAATAGGCTGGTGGTTCTCCTCAACCTTGGCCCGAGCGACGAAAGATCGCTCTTCAGCAACAACTTCTTTCGCACGACCCGACATGTTTTTCACCTTCACGCCTTTTTTGCCCAATTCAAGAAGGTAGACGTTTTGCCCAATATCGTTCCGATCTGGAGCTTGCCCGTAGAACCAAATACCTGAACCGGTATTGGCTGTTATCAGGGAGACAGAGGCTCCGGCCAAGGTCACTAGGCATTTTCCGCCCTTCAGATACTGAACAACCTGACTATGAGGAATACCGGATGAGGCTGCCAGCTCAGTGGCGGCCAGATAAACCATCCCGCTTTTGCTGACCGGAACTTTCAAAATATTTCCAGTCTTGTTTCGCTTTGCCGCAGCAAGCTCAAAAGCGATTTTACCGCGTGCCGCAAAACGCCGAAGTTGTTTTTTGGAAAAATCTTGGTGCGTCAAGGAATATCCTTCCGAACCGCCTGCAAACATATGACTGTTCACCGGCAATGATTTACTTGCCTGCACGGTGTAGGGATCAGAAATCGTTCCCTGGCTATTGACCGCCACCTCAACCACGCGATAGGTATACTTTCTACCTGGTTTGGCGGCCTTGTCAATGTAACGATAGGTGCCACCATGCGGCGGACTGAGCATGCCGGGCAATAGTTTTTTAGTAACCGTCTGATACTTGCCACTCTGTTCGTTCAAGCGCTCCAGCAAGAAGCCTAGCGTACCTATCTCACTGGCTGTTGTCCATTCCAGGACCACTTTATTGTCCGCATTGATATAGGCATCAAAGGTGCTCACTACGGCATAGGTGGAAAGGGGATAATTATAACCGAAATCGCCGGTGTTGTTGGTTTCGCCTCCGCTGACATTGATGCTGTAGCCGTTGACCTGGCTGTTGTCGTCCGCACCGTCATTTGGTCCGTCGCTGTGCAAGAAGCCTTCCAAGCTACCGTCCTGATCATCCACATCCACAGTATAAGTGCCGTCCGGCAGATTGCTGAAACTGTAGTCACCGTTTGAATCAGTGGTGGTGGTTGCAACGATATTACCAGTGGTTGCATCACGGAGAACAACCGTGATACCGGAAAATCCCTTTCCGGTATCGTTCAACGTGCCGTCTGCATTGGCATCCTTCCAGATGGTTCCTGATATCGTGTTAGGATTAGAGGTCTTCTGATAGGCGAAATCGCGATCCAGATGGATACTTCCACCGCTGATTGTAGTTGGAGTTTTATTATCGTTATCTCCGTCCTGATCTTTGGTGTTGACCAGACCGGTTCCGGGCAGTGTACTTGTATCCACTTGAACCGAATAATTCCCGTCAGGCAGATTACCGAAACTATACTGACCGTTCTGATTCGTAACTGTACTTGCCAAGGGAGTTATACAGGCCGCATCAGCACAAAGATTGACAGTCACGCCTTCCATACCCTCCCCGGCATCGGGATTACCGTCGTTGTTCAGATCAAGATACACGGTGTCGCCGATCAACCCTTCACCATTAGTATGACCTTTAGGGGCATAACCAAAATCAGCATCAAGGTAGTCTGTTCCGGCAATCAGAGGCAAGGTATGCGCATTATCAAGGCTGCCGCTACCGCCGGGATCACCGGTTTGCGTGAACTGACCAAGCACATTACGGGTATCCGTCACCTCCACAGTATATGTATCGGAAGGCAGGCCAGGGAAGAGATACTTCCCGTCTTTATCGGTGACATCATAAGCGATAATTTCATCTAAACTGTTTTTCAGAGCTACAGTCACGCCAGCGAAACCCGGTTCCGTGCCGAGACCGTCATCGGTTCCGTCACCGTCGGCATCCAGATAGATCCGGTCGCCAATTGTCGAGGTTGAACCAGCTGCCTTATACCCAAAATCAGCATTAACATAGACATCGCCCGGTGCGAGAACCACAGGGTCTGTTGTTCTGTTGTCGCCTAACGTAGCGATAACACCCGGCTCATCAGGATCGCCAGTCTGGGTATAACCGCCCGGTGGAGTTGTCTCAATGACATAGCTACCTGGTGCAAGGTCATCAAAGATATAACGACCGGTTGCATCGGTTGTAGTGGTTAAAGGTGTCAAATTATCTCCGACTCCACCATATAGACCGTCGCCGTTGTCATCAGTCAACAGGGTAACAGTCACGCCTTTTATACCGGATTCACCTGGATCCTGTACACCGTCACCATCAGCATCATTCCAGATACGGTCTCCAATGGCACCGGTTGCGCCAGCAGTCGGACTATCAGTATCAGTCGGTGAAACCCAGTTATAGCCGAAGTCGGCAGTGGTATGGGTATTGCCCGCACTCAGAATGACATCTGTCTGATGAGATGTGCCAATGCCGTTTTCATCATAAGTGGGATTAACTGCCAGCCCTGCTGGTAGGGTGTCCGACTTCACCGTTACCTCATGGGTACCCGGAGTAACCCCTTTAAGCAGGTAATTACCATTACTGTCCGTCACCACCTGAGTGTCTCCAGCAGAGTACCCGGCAGTGCCGTCATCATCAATATATACGGTCACACCGGAAATCCCGGCCTCACCGGCATCCTGTACACCGTCTCCATTTTCATCTAACCAAATTCGATTGCCGATGCTCCCCGGATCCTGCACATCGAGAAAATCATTACCGCTATGGTTGCCGCCTGCGGTCGCTATCACAGGAATACGATTCGCTGTAGGATCACTCGTGTCGCCGTCTTTGTCAAACACACTGCTGTGGTTCGTCAGGTTCGTCTCGACGATCACGTAGCTCCCGGAGGAACATCGGCGAAGCTGTACGTGCCGTCGACGGCGGTGACGGCACTGTCCAGTGCCGCACCGGTCGGGTTGCCCAAACCGTCGGCGGCGAACAGTTCCACTTTCACGCCGGATAGATTCGTATCCCCGGCATCACCGATGAACGCGCCGTCACGGTCCGCGTCAAGCGTCACTGTACCCGAAATGACAGCCGGATCCTGCACATCGAGAAAATCATTACCGCCGTGGCTACCTCCTGCGACCGCTGTCACAGGAATACGATTCGCCGCAGGATCACTTCTGTCGCCGTCTTTGTCAAACACACTGCTGTAGTTCACAGGGTTGGTCTCAACCACAACGTAGGTTCCAGGAGGAATATTCGGAAAACTGTACTCACCGTTCATGTCGGTGAGCGCGTCCACACCCACCTGTACACCGTCGGAAGGATCTCCGTCTTCGTTCGGATCTGTGAACAGCTGCACCGTCACACCCGACAGTTTCGTATCTTCTGCATCGCCGATGAACAATCCGTCACGGTCCGCGTCAAGCGTCACTGTACCGGAAATAACAGCCGGATCTGGAACATCAAGAAAATCGTTGCCCGTGCTCTCGACATTCGCTGTCACAGTCACATTCACGGCGTCGTTGTTGCTCCCCTCCGAATCCATGACACTGGTGTAATTCACAGGAGTGGTCTCTTTCACGATGTAGTCACCCGGAGGCACACCAATGAAGGTGTAGTTTCCGTTGCTGTCGGTCGTCGTTGTCACAGAATTCCCCTGAGCATCCTGAATTGGGGTACCGTTGCTATCATATAGACTAATAATTACGCCCGCACCAATGCCCGTATCGTGAACGTCTGCGATTCCACCCGTCGTGCCATCACCGTCGATGTCAAGGCGAACCTGACCGCTGATGCTGCCGAGGCTGCTTTGGTCAGCCTTATCAAGAAAATTATTGCCCGTGCTCGCTGAGCCCGCTGTCACGGTCACGTCTATGGAATCATCGTTGGCCCCGTCCGTATCAGACACGCTGGTGTGATTCAGTGGATTAACCTCTTTCACAGTGTAATCGCCCGGAGGCATACCAGTGAAGGTATAGTTCCCGTTTCCGTCGGTCGTCGTTGTCACAGGATTTCCCAAAGCGTCCAGAATCGGATTATTGCCGGCGCTGTCGTACAGACCAATAATCACACCCGCACCGATGCCCGTATCGTCACCATCCGCGATCCCACCGGTCAAGCCGTCACCGTCAACGTCAAGGCGAACCTGACCGCTGATAATACAAGGAGGCAAAGCATCACTCACGCTGTCTGTCACCTCTGTCGGAGTCAGTTCATCGGCGGTAACACTAACTGTATTATCAATACTGGTAAGACTTCCGGTTATAGGATTATCCACCCTAACCTGGTAGGTAATTGTCATGAAGTCAGACCCGCTACCTAACCCTACTCCTCCATCATCAGAGGCTGCTAAGTAAAAATTATCGCTGGATTGAATAATATTGGGCGGTATGTGCGGAAGCGTATCGCTAAAGGCCGCAAGGAAATCAGTGTAATAAATCCGGACATACTTCACATAAAAATCTTCGTTAGTACCAGTAAATCTGGTGGTGCTTAGACGAATGCCTGTATTGGCGTTAGCATAGGCCGTAATATCAACCGTCACCGGGGAGGGATCGTCGAAATCATCACTAATGCTATGAATCGATTGCCAAGCCGTACCATCCCAGATATCAACACTGAATGTATCGGTAGCATCAATATTGTCGCTGCCAATACCACTAACCACCTCACTATAATCAATTTCCAAGAACACCCCGCTTTGCCGCTGAGATTACCGATAGTGCGCTCAATGGAATCACCGCTTGCCGTATCAAACTGAAGAGCACCATTAGTGATGCTAATAGACCCGCTTCCAGCCAGATCGTCATCACCGCTCTCGTCCCAACTTGCAGCAGTCCAATCCTGCGAACCGGTGGAAAGATTGTAAGCGGCGGAAGAAAAATCATCCCGATATTCACCTTGGTTCAATTTGTATCCGCTCACCGTTCCAGACACAAAGGTCGTACCCGCAGGCACCGCATCCGTTACCACAACATTATTCAGCGGAGACCCTCCGGTATTTTCAATATCAACCCTATAGGTAATGGTATCAACTGGATTGACTGTACCGCCTGCACTAGAGCTTTTATCTACGCTCAGCTCCGGTGGACTGTAGGTCATCAAAGGCGCATCGCCGCTGTCCACAAAGTTGTTCAGCGTACCTCCCGAACCATCGCTGCCATTACGCTCACCGGTTTCGCTTCCGGGCGCACCGGGGGTCTGCGATTCAGTCGGATTATCAATCGCTGCAGATCCCTTATCGCCAGAAAGGCTGGTATAAGTCAGATCAGCGCTGTTGATATCAATGGAATCACCCATGCCAACACCGACTAAATCCGCTGTGACTGTAAACACCGCTGTGGCACCAGCAGACAACTCACCGATAACGATGTCCACCGTTTCTGTTGTCAAATCGCTAGCAGTAACGTCCACACCGGTCACTGTACCGCTAGAGCTGGACAACACGATATCGCTGAACGCATCAATATCCAGTTTTCCTGCTGTTCCGACTAAAGTATCCAGCTGGTCGGTGATATGGAGATCATAAGCCCCGACTGTGCCGGGATTGCTCACAGTGATCGTATAGACAGCCTGTCCCCCGCCGCTGGTATATCGAATGCTACCGTTCTTGCTGATATTCACCATTGGTTCAGTGACCGTCACGCCGACTTCGTTAGAAATCTTGATGCTGGATACAGAATGGGCAGTAAAAAAATTATCCAAGCCGGTACCGCTCTGATTGGCGGAGATATTCAACACTAAGGCATTGTATTCAATAACAACATACTCAGCATTATCAATGGTGTGGGCGGAGTTAGTGATGTCGCCGATTTTAAAGTAGACATCTGTGCCAACGGGACTATCTGCATTGACGAGATAATCGTCATTGTCACTGTCCAGGGCAGTGGAAAGGTTGTCATCCGGTAGCAGATGAGTAACTGCACGGTAAGGAGCTGTACCGGTGCTCTTTGCGGAAAATAGACTAGCAGAGTCGTCACTGCTGCCCCCGAACAAAATTGTATTGTCGGTGACAGCACTCAGATCATTGTCATTATCGATAATCGACAACCTAACAGAATCCTCAATCAGCATCATACCCTGCTGAATATTATCGTGGAGATAGAGGCCAGCAACATTCGCTTCAGGCAACTGTACCTGAAGGCGGTAACGCACAATCTCACCGATACTTACCGCATAGCCGTTACTCCCGTTGTCCGAAGTGGCAATGATAGCTTTATCAGGCACAAGATCACGGGCGATCACTTCCACATCCTCATCTTTTTCCGGATCCTGATTGACGTCACCGGTGATAATTGTACCAGGATCCTGCCCAGTCTCTCCGTAATCAAATATCTGGTTAATAGCCGTTGCTGTGAACCAAGCATCACTGTCGTAGATCCCAGCCGGAACGTCTGATGCAACGGCAACAGTGTAGGTAATGGTGCAAGTCTTTCCTCCAGCCACCTCAATGCCGCTCCATTCAGGCTCCTGCGCTGTGCCACCTTCGACCGGGGTACCGCCGCAACCGGAATCGGGACCGGAATCCATTGAAAAATTACCGCTGGTGTAGGTGAACCCGACAGGCAAAATATCACCAATAGTGACTCCTGTTATTGGACTTACACCATCATTTTTTATAGCAATAGTAAAGGTGGCGTTACCCCCTGCATCAACCCTGGGACTAGTGGTGTCTTTATCCAAAGAAACTGAGGTGAGGGAGACAAAGGTGCTGTCTTCAGAACAGAATGTTGTATCATGACTCCCGTCATCGTCCAGATCGCGCTTACCACAGACCGTGCTTTCATTTTCAGCAAGACCCACCGCACCGCTAACCGGCGCTTGAGCCTGAAACTTAATGGAAACATGATCATTGGGATCAAGATCTCGAATGTTAAACGGAACTGCCTGAACATCCCAAGTCAGCTGAGTTCTGCCCAGTATAGTCGTCTGAGCGGGTTCGACAGCTGAAGTATCTCCGAAAGTCCAGCTGGCTTCTACTCCGCCATTATTGAAAACGACCTGAGTGCTTTCCGCAACATAACTCCAGCCAGCGGGCAGGAGATCGTTAATTGTCAGCTCACTCACTGCCTGCCATGCCGGAATTACTAAAGAAAAATCAGCTACCCCTCCTGGGACAACTGTTGGGGTATCGGTAGTTTTAATGACGCCGAGTGCCACATCCATCCAGTCCATAGGCAGAGGCAATACTCCGTAACCTAAATCCAGATACGGATTTCCCCGAGCGGCTATCTCTGGATCCTCGCCATAAGCAATGGCAAGAGGTCCGGTACCCCAAACATGCATACCGGTTTGATCGTTGTCAGGGCCAAATATTTTGTATGAATCATAACGGTTCAGAACAGTACCAGAGGGATTATCAGCAACACCATCTCCGTCTGCGTCATAATAAATCAAAGTATTATCGTATTTTGGCGTCACCCAAACGGGAGAGCCGTTTTCATCGCCATCATTAGAACCCGGTGCCCATCCCAAAAAATACTCATTGCGCAGTATATAGCCAGGCACCAGATTCATCCCCCAATCACGCACCTGACTCTCAGTATCAATGGCGGCAAACATACCGTATTTAACTCCGCCCGCAGAGATAAAACGATAGGCCGAATCTGTCAAATATGGAGTGTTATTAGCAATTCCATCCTTCAGGTGCTCAAAATTTCGTATAGAATTTGCCGGAACCACAAAGGAACCGCTATCTGTTTTTGATTCGTAATTAATCGTGATATCGAAGGGATTCTGATTATTGAAATAAACTGTCGCCTGAGCGCCGCTACCGCTGGAATCATACCCGACCGGCATATAATATTCATTATCCCATAATACACTTGGAGTGATGGTAATACCTCTTGATTCATAGTTGCTATCGTCATTACCGATAACGGTAACCACCTGAATCGGTTTACTTCCTTTAATTTCAGCAAATAAGCTACCGTTATCTGTGCCAATAGCCGTTACACCGTCAAAAACTTGCCCGATTAAAACAGTTTCCCCCCGGTTCAGTACCGGATTGGTTCCTGCTGAAACCGGTTCACCGGTGACTGAATCAAAAGTCACCAACTCCATGAGGTTACCTAGCGAATCGGTAGCAGTTACTGCGGTGCCGTCTTCGGTGGCCTGTATAAATCCGAAAACATGTTCAAAATCATCATAATCCGTCACAGGGATATCAACATTCCCATCACCGTCCACATCTACTCCTGTAGCATAGGCGGTAACATCATCAAGACCGTCGCCGTTCACATCTATCATTCTAGGATTTCCGTCATTCTCCCTAAGCAGAGTACCAGGAATAGTGTACTCCGTCTGAAAAGGTTTGACCGGAAACAATTCCCAAGAATTAGCGTATATCGTTTTTGTCTGTTCTTCCCAAAAATTGACATTCACGGTGGCTGGCCCACCCGTTATATAGATTCGATCGCCAAAATCGTACTTCACTGTAGCACCACGCGGTTTAAGAGGAACATTTTCCCCTTCAAAAATTACCGGGGAACCTCCGTTGCTAACCACCTGGTATTCATCGCTTGTGTTATAGGGATCATCTGGATTAAAATCGTAGCCATCTTCCCAATGATCATAGAAAATCGTCGTGCCGGGCGTACTGGTAATAACAGAAATAACTACCCGCATAGTGGTATCATCAATGCTATCATTCAGCGTATCAAGGGCTTCATGAATCAGATCTGTTCCTCCGGGAACGTAAAATTCAGAATATCCACCCATCAGGCTGTCGATAAAACCGAAACCGAAATCATTTTCCACATTCGTTCCATTGTTGACATCAATGCGGATGATATGCTCGGCTGTATTCAGATCAAGATTAGTGGAGCTAAAACTGTCATAGGTATCCATACGGCGCCCACCGAAAGCTGAACCTGCCGAAGAGCGGTAGGTACCCTCAGTGGAACTGTCTGAATCCGGATCAATCATGGCTCCTGTACCGCCGTAGGTTTGCTCCAAAGTGGCACCCAGCGTGTCAATACCTGCCACTTCAGCAACGAGCCAGTAGGTGCCGTTAGGCAGGGTTGCACGGGTATAGGTCAGAATGTTGTCAGAAAAAGCGTAGTCACCGTTTGCATCGGTAACTGCGGTGGCGTAATGAACATCGCTGTTATCCGGCAGGTTATTGCCATTAATATCCCGGTAGAGATACACATGCACACCGGGAATTCCCAGATCATTGGCATCATCAATATCAGCATCACCCTGCACATCTTTTTTGATACGTCCAGAAATTTCCGTTGTCCCAAGCGTATAGGGATATGACAAAGCATGGAGCGCGGCAACTTCAACATGGCCGACAGTCGCCTCTAACTCCCAGTCACCACCCAACCCAGCATTACCGGTCAGATCATCAGAGGCGCCCACATCTGCCCCAGATATCCTGCTAAAACGATGAATGAAACCTGAGCCTTCTTCGCCAGCTGCCAGCTCGCAGCCATAAAAAAGGATGTCCGCCTGTTCGGCAAGGGCAGCACGCCAAGTGCCGTGAAGCTGTGAGTACACATAAGGCTGTTCCAACGTCGCACTGTCAATTCTTTTACTGCCAAGCAGTAAAGTGCCGGGCTCGGCATGGGAAAAAATATGAAGTGTATCGATCTTTACCGGAGAAGCTGCCAACACGCGAGTAATCTTGGCAAGACCATCCTCATCTGCTGACAGGGATAATGAGAAAATCCACATCGTCCGCCACGCCACTCTGAACACTGCGGACCAGTTCAGCATAGTCGGACAAGTTAGTATCAATAAAGAAATACTCAGAACGTCGTACCCCGACACTCTTCAACGGCATAATACTGCCTACAGCATTATTATACTGATAATTCGTCAATGAATCTGACACCGAATTACTGATCAAGCTATAGCTTGAAACATATTCATCACTAAAATCAACAGCCCCCTGCACCGCCGCAAGAGGAAACACCACGAACACTAAGAGAGCAATAATCATCCGGTGCAAAAAACTATCCATTAAACCACCCGCAGACCCTTTGTCGAAACGCGAGTTCCCTATATATTTATTATATGTTTTCATAACATTCACTTGACACCTTTTATCTTAAACTTGCCCCGTCAAGGATACGGCTCCCGACAAAATCAACTAACAAAAACAGCTCTTATTTAACAATATACATCAATTTAAGTTTATTATCAAAAATCGCAATACTGAAATAGTAGACAGCAATTTTGTGCAAAAATACTCTCTCTTTTTCGAATGCAATTCCAGTAGAGTCGACAACGTAATAATGAAATAATGGGGAGCAATAGGGCGCAAAAACACCCTCTCTTTCTTCCTAATGCAATTCCAGTATATTGAGTTTAAAATGAGAATATGAAATAATAGGAAGGTCATTTCAGAAATGAGAGGAGTCACAAGCTGAGCTTCGCAAAAAAATATTTCAACCGCCCTACCTCTCGCACTGCAACATATTCAGAATTCGTTAGCTTCAGAAGTAAAAAAACGAAAGAGATAGAGGAAAAAAAAAGAAATCAAGTGAAGGAGCCTTGACGGGTATTGATAGGTGAAAAAGTCAGGATTCGCAAAAAAGGCTGTTTTGAACTTTTTTGCGAATCCATCAATTACCTCAACAGCGTCCCTAATCCCTCGCCTTTGCTAACACATCACTGATCGAAAGGGCATAGGGGTGATGTTTACGGAGGAAAAGAGGCATGGTATTCCTGGCATTTCTCGCCTCGTCCATACTGTTATAGACACCGTAGCAGACAAAGAAAGTGGGCGGAATCGTGTTTCGGTGGAGAATATAGAGTTTTCTCCGGTGCTCCTGATACTCATCCCGAACAATCATATTTTTTATATTGACAGCAGCATCATCCGCAGACAAGACAAGCAACTGAACTGTAAACTTATTTCCGTACGCTTCCTTGGTCCATCGATTTCCAGCCCCAAGATATCTGGCAAAAAGTTGGTCCGTCTTGGCAGAAGCAGATTGCGGAGCAACTGGCGTTACATTGATTTTCGGCGCCCGGATTTTTTCCTGTTTCTGCACAGGAACAGCAACAGGAGCTTGAATTTGAGTTTGAATTTGTTGCCGCCCAGAGACAGCTGGCGCAACAACTCCCCGGGCAGAAGCAACAGGAATCAAGATTTTCGATTTCGGCGGGGCTATTGCCGCTTTTTTTCTCTTTTGCTCAGTCTTTTGCTCAAATTTAGGAGCAGGCTCTCTAGCAGCAGGCAGTCGTGTCTTTTTCATACCCGGCACGAGCTCAATAATCAAGGTGGGCTTAATAACAGGGAGCTTCTTGGCCGTAGCCAAAGTTTCGGTGCCAGCCCCGTCCGAAGAGATGACCTGTACGGCCTGCTTAAGTTCTTCTGGAGAAAGCAGCTGTCTTGTTTCTATGTTTTTTTCATCTACCGACTCAACAACTCCTGAAACAATATTTTTATCTATCTTTTTATATTGTTGACCAACATGCTTAATTACTTTATGGTCTTCAGCACCACCTTCATTTGGATTATTCTTAAAATCCGGGCGCAGAGGAACAGGGAGGGGGAAAAGAGAAGGCTCACCTGCGTCTTTCGGGGAAAGTTTTCCGACAGGATAGTCTGACCTGTCGCCTTCCTCAACAAAAGGTAAGGGCGCTTCTTCGTCCTTGGGTAATGCGAGTGAAATTTCTGTGTTTTCAGGAACCACACCAACAGATTCATGAACGGTCTCTTGCAGCTTATCCTCCTGATCTAAAAAGAAAGAGACCCGACCAAAAAAGAAGAAGGCGAGCAGGCATAGGAGAAGTAAGAGCAGTAGCCCTGTACGCCTTCCACCGGACTCCTCGTCATCGAACTGCAGAGGAGAAGCGACAGGATTATTCGGCACTGCAACATGAACCGGCAAAACAGAGCTTGCTCCAGCAGCAGCAGCATTCTCCAAGGCCACCTCAGCGATTCCATCTATCACGCCGGGAAGGCCTTGGCCGAGACGAAAAACTTCAAGTACAGCGTTCTCTGAAAAAACGGGGCTTTTACTTCCCCTGCCGTCTCCTGCTGTTCTGAGACGATAAGCAAGGTAGGCTCCTGTCTCCTCCGCTGAAAAGGCCTCCAGCTCATAGGCTGATGTAATCCTGACATCCTTACAGTAGCTGCTGAGCTGATCAATAGAGGCATGCAGGGTTGGCAGACCGACCAGGAGCGCCTGCACCCCATAGACCTCATTGACCTCATGAAGTAAACGAAACAGGCGTTCCAGGGCGGCAAGGAACATCTTTTCCGACTCATCAATAAGCAAAAGAACAGGGCACCCCTTCTCTTTCTGGCTTTGAAGTAATGCATGCAAAACTGTGGGCATATCCTGCCCAGTATCAACCGACGAGGACATGCCCAATTTCAGACAGATCTGTCTGAGAAGCTCATCAAAGGAACCAACTGGATTCTCCAGATAAACAACCTTACGCGAACTTCCCTCCAAGCGATGCCGAACCAGTCGACAGAAAAGAGTTTTGCCGGATTCTTTCGGGCCAGTAAGGAGCATTGCCGCATTACCCTGCTGAAGATCATGAAGCAGATCTTTCAGGATATTTTTTCGCCCGGCCTGAGCAAAAAACACATCGAGATTCGGTTGGCGAGTGAACGGAGAGTGTTCAAGGGCAAAGTGTTGGAGATACATTACTCTCTATAAGAAAAAAAATTATGTCAAAACAGTTGCCATGATGGCATAGATCGCCAGCATCCTGAACTGATCGATTGACACCTGAATAATTTCAGCGTAATCTGTGATTCGGTACAATGATCACCAGTTTCTGCATCCTCGGGAGGTGAAACACTATCTCATTATTCGCCAAGTGAGTCTTTCTGTAAACAGATTTCCACAGACCTCTGCTTTAAATGGCAGACTGGTCGTCGGTTGCCTGCGCCACAGGAACGGCTTATCCACTTGTACATCTCCTACAACACAGCAAAAAGGAAAAGAAATACTTTTACAGTATCAGTCCCCCGGTTTCAAGTCCCTTTTCAAATAACCCGTCTCACCAGGAGATGCCCCATGATCCACACAATGTGTCTGTGTCTGCTTATTCTACTTCCTCTCTCTATTGCTTCCGCCATGCCTGAACAAGTTGAAAACGCCGAAAAAAATTCTGAAGAAATCGTATCCTCCCTTGCTGACCAAACTTCTGTTGCCGTAACCATCTATAATCAGGATCTCGCCTTGGTCAGGGATGCCCGAAAAATCAGCCTGAAACCGGGCCAGCAGACCCTGGCCTTTCGCGAAGTCAGTGCAAAAATCCGTCCTCAGACAGCTTTACTGGCTGCACCGGGCCTTCGGGTGCTGGAGCAAAATTTTGAATACGACCTGCTCACCCCGCAGTCTCTGCTGGAAAAATATGTCGGCCAGCAGGTGCTGCTGGTCAAAAGCCATCCTACCACAGGCGAAGAAACCAAGCAGGAAGCCACGGTCCTCAGTAGCGGAAGTGGAACTGTCCTCCGGGTCGGAGACCATATTGAGTCGGGTATTCCGGGTCGCTTGATTTTTCCCGCTGTTCCAGAAAACCTCCGCGACCGCCCTACCCTGACCATGCTGGTAGACAGCAAGAACAGCGAGCCGCAACCGGTGGTCCTCAGCTACCTAACCGGCGGGCTATCCTGGCAAGCAGACTATGTAGCAGAACTTGGGCCTGACGATACCAGCCTTGATCTCAACGGCTGGGTTACCTTGAAAAATGAAAGCGGTGCGACCTATGAGAATGCCCTGCTCAAGCTGGTGGCCGGTGATGTGAATAGAGTGCAAGAACGGATGCAACCGAGGATGATGGCACGGGGAGCCGTTCTTGCGGAGTCCCTCGCAATGGACACCGGCATGGCCGAAGAATCCATGTTTGAATACCACCTCTACACCTTGGGCCGCCCCACCACCATCAAGGAAAAACAATCCAAGCAGGTTGCACTGATGCAGGCTGACGGTGTGCAGGTAAAAAAAGAATTTGTCCTGAACGGCCAGAATTATTACTACAGCAACAAGGCCGGAGACTTGGGAAAAAAGATGAAGGTCGGGGTCTTTGTTGAGCTGAAAAATAGCAAGGAAGCTGGGATCGGCCAACCGCTGCCTGCTGGCATTATGCGGGTCTACAAAAAAGACAGTTCGGGTAGCCTTCAATTTGTCGGCGAAGACCGGATCGACCACACCCCGGAAAACGAGACCATTCGCCTGAAACTGGGAGATGCCTTTGATGTCACCGCAGATAAGAAGCAAACAGATTTCAAAAAGCTGTCCGGGTTCAGCCGCTATAATTATGTCTTTGAGAGCGCCTTTGAGATGGTCCTGAAAAACGCCAAGGACGAAGCCGTGACTGTCCAGGTGCAGGAGCCGCTGCCCGGTGATTGGGAGATGGTGGAGGAATCAGCTCCACACGTCAAGGAAAGCGCCAGCGCTGCGGTCTGGCGGATCAAGGTGGAAGCAAAATCGAGCACCGTCCTGACATGGCGGGTAAAGGTAAAATATTAGTTTTTCATATTTTCCATGTTTTTTATGAATACGGTTATTGTTATTCCGGTCTATAATGAGGCCGAAGTTGTGGGCCAGGTCATCAAGGATGTCCGGGCACACGGTTTCCCGCATATCATCGTGGTTGACGACGGCAGCACGGATGAGAGCTGGTGCGTGGCCTCTGCCCATGATGTGCTGGCTCTCCGCCTCAAGGTGAATCGCGGCAAGGGGGCAGCGGTCAAAACCGGCATCATGGCGGCCAATCTGCTGAATGCGGATGTGATCGTGACTATGGACGGGGACGGACAACACGATCCTGCGGATATCAAGCCGCTGATCACCCCAATTCTTGAAGGGAAAAATGATGTGGTGCTCGGCTCCCGCCTCCTCCATCGGGAGGACATGCCCTTTATCAAGGTGATCGCCAACAACGTCGGTAATTTTTTCACTTGGCTGTTCTATGGTCTGCTGGTTTCGGACAGCCAGTCCGGCTTTCGCGCTTATTCCCGCTATGCGGCCCTGATTATTGATACCAAGGCGGATAAGTATGAATACGACAGTAAGGTGATCCGAGAGATAAAAAATAATCGCCTACGATTTACCGAAGTTCCGGTGCAGACCCTCTACACCTCATACTCCAAGGGAAAGAAGAATAAGCAGGGCTTTATTAACGGCCTTGTGACTCTGTATAGAATGGTTTGGAAGCTAATTGCCTAAGAGCGGGGCGAAAAATTCATCTTCAGTCTCTCTGCTCTTTTCCTTTCCTCCGACGCGAGCACATCGTCTCTATCGTCTTCTCTTTCTACGTTTTTTTGTTTCTCTGTAAGAGAAACGGGTAAGGAGGGCTGGTTTATCCGTAAAGGAGTGTTATGGAGTAATGAGCATGAGAAGAAGAAAGGTTTTCCGTTTATTAACACTGTTAGCAGCTAAAGGGACAGCTTATGCCTTTATCGTACGAACAATATCTAGAATTGCTTAACGAGTTTGAATCGTTACCAAAGGAAATGAGCAGCGCAAGCATATTTGACATAGCCGGGTATCCGCATTACGAGAATGTGGCAAGCAATATACTGGCTTTCTTCCTCAATCCAAACAATGAGCATGACCTTGGTCAGTTAATGCTGTCCTCTCTTCTGAATCTTGCTGCCGCAAATGAAACAAACCAAAGCAATGTACAGGTGAGTCGTGAGGCATATACAATAAACGGTGGACGAATAGATATACTAATAGAAACTGATAATCAGTTAATCGGCATTGAAAACAAGATCTATCATTATCTAGCAAATGACCTCGAAGATTACGGCAAATCACTTGATAAGTGGGCGCAACCCAATCAGTTAACCGTCGTAAAGATTATCCTTGGCATAAGGAAGGATCAAGAATCTTTTGATTTTATATGCATTACCTATGAAGAACTATTTTCAAAAGTCAAAGAACGTCTAGGGAGCTACGCGTCAACATCTTCGCAAAAGTGGCTTTTGTATCTCATAGACTTTATGAGCACTATAGAAAAGCTAAAAGGTGATAATATGAAATTTAATGAAAACGATAAGTTCTTCATTGAAAATGAGGATAGAGTAAATTCACTGGTTAACGCGAGAAACAAGTTCCTGTCTAAGCTGAACTCTAAAGTTCGAGAGTTGCAAGAAGAAATAGAAAAGCCTGATGCATGTGAAAAGCAATGGATATATGCAAAATCATGCTTAGTACATGATTTCAATCTTTCGGGAAATGCGATTGCGTTTGATTTATATGTTTCCCCAACAGGATGGGAGTTGCAGCTGTTTGGAAGAAATATAAAATCACAAACTTATTTAACGGAGCTTTTTTCCGTAGCGCCAATGAGTAATCATAAGCAAACCATACAGGATTCTCGCTATATTTTGCAGAAGTTTGCCTTAGATGTTGATCTATTCAGAATAAGAGAAAAATTGCTCGACTGGTTCGTTCTATTACTAAAGTCAGAACAAAACAAAAATGCTAACAATAGGCTACAGCCGACTGCATAAAGCGTCGATCACTTTATGAGTGGCTGAGCCTTGCCGTTATGTGTAAACCAAACCTAAAACAATGTCTAAAATTCTCCTCATATACTCGTCAACAGATGGTCATACGAAAAAAATCTGTTTACACCTCAAGCAACTCCTTGAAACTCAGAATGATCAAGTCACCCTTGTTTCTGTCAATAATGCAAATGCCACCGACCTAACTTCATTTGACAAAATAGTCATCGGTGCAAGTATTCGTTACGGAAAACATAGCAAACAAACGTATGCATTTATTAAAAACAACCAAGAAACCTTGGAAGATAAATCCAACGCCTTCTTTTCTGTAAACGTTGTCGCACGCAAACCGAAAAAAAACACACCTGAAACAAATCCATATCTCCAAAAATTCCTCAGACAAATAACCTGGAAACCAAAAAGACTCGCTGTTTTTGCAGGAAAAATAGAATATCAGAAATATAGATTCCAGGACCGTCTTATGATCCGCCTCATTATGTGGATAACAAAAGGTCCAACAGATCCAAAAACAAATATTGAATTCACAGATTGGAACCAAGTTGATGGATTTGGAAAAATTATTCATGAAATGCAATAAACAGAAGAATAAACACGTAATGAATAATTGGGAGGCAAGACCATGAGAATAACAATTGCATACAATCTTCGTACCGATAATACAGAAGATACAGCAGAACTTCTCACTGAAGCGGATATCAATCGAATACACAAAGCTATCAGCAGCTTGCAACATACAGTTACTGTTGTTGAAGTTTCAGGAAAACCATATGCAGTCATTGAGCGACTTATTGAAAGTGAACCTGACCTTATCTTTAATTTAGCAGAGGGAACCATCGGGAGTTCAAGGGAAGCTTTTTATCCCGGCTTGTATGAGCAAATGGGTATTCCGTTTACCGGGGGAAATGCGTCGCTTCTTCATCTCAATCTCGATAAACATCTCGCTAAAACCGTCTTGTCTTCTCATGGAATCAGTGTTCCAAGAGGAGTTTTAATAACCGACAAAGAGCGCGAGTTGCCTGAAGATTTGCAATATCCTTTGATGATTAAACCGAACTCAGAGGGATCAAGCAAAGGAATCACCCAGGATTCTGTTGTTGAAACAAGAGATCAAGCCCTTGAAAGAATAAATCGTCTTCTAGGCCATTATCCTGCGGGCCTTGTTGTTGAAGAATATATTGGAGGCCGTGAACTCAGCGTTCCCTTCCTGGAAAGTTTTCCGGGGAAATTACTGGACATTGTTGAACATACTTTTGATCTCAGTAAAATCGGAGGTAAATACAATATTTACGATTATGACATGAAGCAGGGCGGAGAGTCCGCACAAGCGGTAAAAGTTATTTGTCCGGCAATGATAACTTCAGAAGAAGAAAAAACTATCACAAAAATGGCCCGTGAGGTTTTTGATATCATGTCCTGCCCTGATGTCGGCAGGGTGGATATTCGCTTACATACAAACGGAAAACCCTATTTTATTGAACTTAATCCCCTACCGAGTCTTCATCCTGATGCCTCTCTGATGACTGCTGCCGGGTCGCGCGGTCTTGAATTTCGCGATGCCTTACGCTTAATTATTCGTTCAGCGGCACGCCGTTACGGACTTGCTATAAAATCTGCAAAGCAGACCCGAAAAAATGACATCACCTCTGAAATTCCTCGTCCGAATGCGCGGGATATCGGCATTCAAATCGGACGGATGTCGCCCGGAATTCATAATGCAATTACCGATGTGAAAGGTGTTCGTGTCGGCCATTTCTCGCGAAAAGAAGATAATGTACAAATTCCCGGCAGTAAAGAAACAGGCAATGTACGCACCGGTGTGACAGCAATTATGCCTGCCGGTCAGGCTTATGCAAATCGGATAGCTGCTGGCGGCTTTATTTTAAACGGTGTCGGAGAAATGGCAGGGTTAACCCAGATTTTGGAGACAGGTTGCTGGAAACGCCGATACTGTTAACAAATTCCCATTCCGTCGGACGAGTTCATGCAGGCGTTGTCAGCCATATGCTGAAAAAACACCCGCAACTCGGGACCAAAACCGATGTGGTTTTACCGGTCGTGGGTGAAGCAGATGATTCTTTTTTAAATGATGTCAGAGTGGGGACATGTTCAACCCAGGATGCCATCAAGGCGATTGAATCAGCATCATCCGGCCCGGTACAACAGGGATCAATCGGGGCCGGAACGGGCATGACAAGCTTTGATTTTGCAGGAGGAATCGGAACATCTTCCCGTATTTTATCTGTTAATGAAGGTGATACCTTTACGGTGGGAGTGCTTGTTCTTTCCAATTTCGGTAAAATGCGTAATCTCACTGTCGATGGCGGTGTAATAGGCAGATCACTGGATAAGGAATTCGATCAGGCCGGTCGCCGAGAAGTGTCGGAAGGATCAATCATTGTTGTGGTTGCTACGAATATTCCTCTTATAACCAGTCAGCTGAATCGGGTGGCAAAACGAGCTGCTCTCGGTCTCGGGCGCACCGGTTCCTATGCGGCTTCAACCAGCGGCGAAATAATTATTGCCTTCAGCACGGGAAATCGTAAACCCCGAGTGCACACCGTCCGCAGTAATTTTATGCAGTTACGCTGTATCTCCGATCATGCGATCAATACACTGTATGAAGCGGTCATTGAAGCAACTGAAGAGGCTGTTATCAATGCCATATTCTGTTCTCATGGAATGAACGGGCGCGAACAGCGCTGGTGCCCTCCGATTCCACATCAACGTGTTGTCGAGTTATTAAGCAAAGGGAAAGGAACCAATGAAAGTCATTGAGAAATATAACGACAGCTTACACAACCCATATTGGAAGTATCAGCTCGGACCGGAAACATATGAAGTAAAGGATACGCCTCTGCGGGTTGAATCCATAAAAAAAGCCCTTCGTTCAGATGAACGATTCGATTTCCAGGTTGCCAAACAATTCCCGGAACGTTTCATAGCAAGGCTGCATCCTTATCACGATTATATCCGTAACACGGGATTAAGCTTACACAATGATGATGAGGAATTTTATCCGGACCTTTTTCCCGGTGAAGGGGCAAATCTGACCAAAAAGGTCGATTCACCGCTCTGGGGCGGAATATGGTGTACCGATGCTGTCACACCGATTATGCGTAAGACCTATGAAGTTGCTCGCGCTTCTGCTGAAACCGCCTTAACCGGTGCGGAATTGCTGCGCGAAGGGCAGGAGAAAACCGTTTACGCCCTGTGCCGCCCTTCAGGACATCATGCAGGCCCTCGTGTTTTTGGCGGGTATTGTTATTTTAATAATGCAGCCACAGCAGCCGAGTATTTATTACCCGAGGGAAGAGTAGCTGTTGTCGATATCGATTATCATCACGGTAACGGCACGCAGGAATTTTTCAATGAGATAAAATCTGTTTTTACCGCATCGATTCATTGCGATCCTTCCAACGAGTACCCGTACTTTTGGGGATATGCCGACGAAAAAGGAACAGGTCAGGCAGTTGGGACAAATCATAATGAACCGTTGCCCAAGGATACCAGCTTAGAACAATACAGCGCGGCAGTTGACAGAATTATAGAAAAAATACGTGCGTTCAACCCTGCGTATTTAATTATTGCTGCTGGCTTTGATACGCATATCGATGATCCTATCGGGGGTTTTCAACTTCTCACAGAGGATTATATTTCCATTGGTCAGCAGTTCAAGTCGCTCGAAATACCGACATTGGTTTGTCAGGAAGGGGGATATAATGTTGATAATCTCGGTAATTGTGTAAAGAATTTTCTTTTGGGGCTGATGTAAGCTTTGATAGTTTTTCGGGATCTATTGCAGTCAATAGTATGGAAAGTTTCCACTTATTAATCCTGTTACATATTGAAAATTATGAACATAAAAACAATTGAACAAACTGAAGCGGATGATTTGTCAAGCAGAGAAGAGTCGCATTTTTTTGACAGAAAGTCTTTTCTCATAAAAGGTGCAAAAGTACAGAAAATAGCGGTAGCCTTCGCAAACGCAGACGGTGGTGAAGTTATTATCGGCATTGCTGACGAAAAGGAAGAATCCGACCCTGCAAAAAGATGGAAAGGGGCACCAAGGATTGAAGATTTAAATAGTCATCTTCAAGCAGTTTTTGAAGTGACTCCATCATTAGATTTAAAATACGAGATATTAAAATGTGAAAGCAAACCAGGATATACTCTGCGGATATTGGTTGAAAAAAGCTCTGAAGTTCATAAAACAACCGATGGAACAGTTTATCAAAGGCATGGTGCCCAATCACTTCCGATAAAAGATCCGCAAAGAATAACTCAACTCTCATTCGCAAAAGGTGCTACTTCGTTTGAGGACCAAACTCTTAAAGAAATTCCGGCCGAGCAAATTGCAGAATCAAAAGAGCTGACTGAATTTTTATCTGAATACTCGCCAAAAACTGATCCCTTAGAATTTTGTATTAATCAAAACTTACTTGATTACAAAACATGGGAAACAAAAGTGTCAGCAGCATTATTATTTCATCCATATCCGAGTGCTGTTATTCCTAGAAAATGTGCTGTTAAAATTACCCGATATGAAACAAAGGACGATGATCCGGAACGGGATCACCTTACTGAACAAATTACAATAGAAAAGGCTCTTTATCCTTTGATCAAGGAGACTGTCCAGGCAGTAGAAAAAATAATGTCATCTGTAAAAGTATGGAACTCTGATGGTTTAAAAAAACTTAACTATCCACCAGAAGCAATATGGGAGGTTATTGTTAATGCCTTAATTCATCGCGACTATTCAATATCTGATGACACTCAAATTATTATTTATAACAATAGAATTGAAATATTAAGCCCTGGACGTCTACCTGGGTATGTTACAGTCGAAAATATTCTGGATGCTCGTTACGCTAGAAACTCAAAAATCGTTAGAACTCTAAATCGATACAAGGAAGCTCCAAACAAAGATTTAGGGGAAGGTCTCAATACCACTTTCCAAAAAATGAAAGAATGGGGACTCAAATCACCTGAGATCATCGAAGAAGGAAATTATGTTAAAGTAACGTTGCCTCACATCCCGCTTGCAACCCCCACAGAAGCAATTCTTAACTTCCTCAAGACTAATAATACTATAACAAATCAACAAACACGAGATATCACCGGGATCAAGTCAGAAAACCTTGTAAAAATTGAATTTTACAAACTCAGAGATGAAGGTTTGCTTGAAAGAGTACCTGGCCTTAAAGGGCCAAAATCGGCTTGGCAACTGACATCGAAGGGTAAATTAATTGATAAATAAATCTGCTAACAGACGGTAAGAAGCGCAGCGGCTGAATAGAGCGTTGCGCATAAAAATACAACTCAGTTGACCGAGGAGAGTAGTGGGCTGTTGAGAACAAAAATGTTTAATTTGCTAAAAATATATAAAAAATTGCGCAATCAAACGTTCCGACGGGGTTTGCCGAAGCTCCCCGGTGAACTCCGCATCAGCAACCCAAAGGTATGCTATGGATATCACACTTCAAGAAATTTATGATGGGTTTGCTGAAACCTATGAAGAGAACCGAGGACTTTTTGATATGACGGAAGTCTTTGATCCTTTTTATGCAGGATTGGAGGCAAAGCAAGGAAGACTGCTTGATGTAGGATGTGGAGCAGGTGAGCCGTTTGCACGATTTTTTATTGATCGTGGTTGGACAGTTACAGGGGTGGATTTCTATGATAGAAACCGAAAACCGCTGATGCCTTTCACGGTACTTTACCTCAAACGTTAAACAGGCAACAGAGGATCAGTAATTTACCGAGCAAAAGCCGTGGTCCAGCCCTGCTCTCACTCAATCCACCTGCCCCCTTATTAATCATGGATACCGCAAACAACCTGTTCACAGAAACCATCGTCAACGGCCTTTCCCTGAAAAACAGATTTATCAGATCAGCAACATGGGAAGGACTCGCCACCCCGGAAGGTGCTATCACGCCAAAGCTTATTGACATGATGGTATCGCTTGCACAAGGTGGTGTTGGTCTCATTATAGCAAGCCATTCCTATGTTTCTAAAGAAGGCCAAGGTACTCCCTGGCAAATTGGCATCCACGAAGACGGTCTTGTCAACGGACTCAAGGAGATGACCTCGGCAGTTCATGAAAATGGCGGCAAGATACTCATACAGCTTGCCTATGCCGGTCAATACACTGTAACGGACCTCACCAAGCAAGCGGCATTAGCAGTATCTCTCCCTTCTCCCCGGCCTGACTTTCCCTGCAAAGAAATCACCCAAGACGATATCTCATCCCTCATCATTTCGTATGCACAGGCTGCCCAACGAGCCAAACACGCTGGCTTTGACGGTATTCAACTGCACTCCGCGCACGGATACCTCCTGAGCCAGTTTTTATCCCCGGCCTATAATCATCGAACCGATGAATATGGTGGTGATATCAAAAACCGAACAAGAATACATTCCGAAATCTTGCAGGCAATCCGGGAGGCGGTTGGCAGAGATTATCCTGTGTTCATAAAAATGAACTGCGCGGATTTCATAGAAAACGGTCTGAATGCAGATGATTCCTTACAGGCAGCAACGATTTTCACTGATGCAGGAGCTGACGCAATTGAGGTCAGTGGCGGCATAATCAGAACCGGCAAACTCTCGCCAAGCAGGCCCGGCATAACAAGTCAGGAGAAAGAGGCGTATTTCAAGGAATATGCGCAAAAATTTAAAGCAGCAAGCATCATCCCCCTTATTCTCGTCGGTGGCATTAAATCCTTTGAGGTTGCCGCTGAAGTTGTTTCGGAAGGAATTGCCGATTACATCTCCATGAGCAGAGCGTTAATCAGGGAACCGGACTTGATTCAGCGCTGGAACAATGGAGATCTTCGTCCTGCTCAGTGCACATCGGACAATCTGTGTTTCACTCCTGGTTTTCAGGGACAGGGCGTTTATTGCGTTACCAAGGAACTTGAGGAGAAAAAAATCTCTGCGGTCAACATAAAAAACGAGTACAGTTGATCATTGCCGCCACAAATAATAAGAGAGGAAAAACAACGTTCATGAGAGGGTAAAATATGCCTAGTGGTATCTTTGCAATATTAGACGACATAGCCATGCTGCTTGATGACGCCTCTGCCATGAGCAAGATAGCAGCCAAGAAAACAGCCGGTATCCTGGGTGATGATCTGGCAGTTAATGCGGAAAAAGCAACAGGCTTTCATGCCTCGCGGGAACTCCCGGTTATTTGGGCCATCACCAAGGGCTCTGTGCTCAATAAAATCATCATCATCCCAGCAGCCCTCTTCTTGAACGCCTATATCCCTGGGCTCATCATCCCCATTCTCTTGCTTGGCGGAGCTATCTCAGCTTTGAGGGGGCTGAGAAAATTTACGAATGGCTGGTCCATCGTTTTGCAAAAAATGCTCATGAAGAGGATCCCCAGCAAACCGCCGCAACAAAACTTTCTGAAAAAGAAAAAATACGCTCCGCCGTCAGAACTGACTTCATTCTCTCTATCGAAATTATCGTTATTGCCTTAGAATCAGTACGTGATCAACAACTGCTCATGCAGATCATAGTTGTGAGTTTTGTGGCCCTTTTGGCACAGTGGGTGTTTACGGGCTTGTTGCTCTGCTGGTTAAGCTTGACGACATGGGCTTTTATCTGGTTCAGTATGCTCAGTCAATAACAGGATTGATGTCCGGGATACTCACCAAGACGGGAGATCTTCTCATAGCCTCACTGCCAAAAATTATCAGGTTCCTGGAATTTGTGGGCACTCTTGCCATGCTCCTCGTGGGTGGAGGCATGTACGTGCATAATATTGCACTGATTCACGATGGACTTCATTTCATGCCGATAATGCTTGCCAACCTTTTCGCAGGCCTGATCGTTGGTTTTGTTATCCTGTTCATTCTCCACTTTGCAAAAAAACAAAATAAAACATGAAAATACACCTTTATCAGGTTATTGTTGTCGGTATTTCGTCGGTCATGCTCTACCTCGGCATCAAAGAATTCATCAACCGGGAAACCGGCCAGACCCTCTTAAAACTCTCTGTCCGCTTGGCTGTCTGGGGCGGGATGGGCCTGATTGCTGTTTATCCTGATTTTACCCTGGTCATAGCCAGAATTATGGGGGTGGTTGATAATTTTAATGCCGTTGTTCTGATGGGATTTTTAATGGTCTTTCTGATGCTGTTCAAATTGCTGTCAGCCATTGAAAAGATAGAGCAGAATGTCTCTGAGATCACGAGAAAAGAGGCCCTACATGCGGCCCATAAACGTATTGAAGAACTACGAAAGGAAATCAAGGACAAGCAAAAGGACAATGAGACGGGAAAATTAAACAAAAACATCTCATAGATTTCGGCTGCTGTCACCGACAGCATAACAACATGTAAACCTTTATAAATCCCATACACTATACCAAAAACTGGAGGATACACGATGATTAATCGAAGAGAGTTCCTGAAAACAACAGCTGTTGCCGCCTCTGCTGTTGCCGTCGCCTCAAGCAATAACGTCTTTGCTGGCGAGACAACGACATCCCATGCTGGCGCTGGCGTCGTGTATACGGAACAACAACAAGGACAGTGGAAAGGCAAGGCAGGCAGCCATGCACCCAAGGTAACAGTGACAGATGGTAAAGTTTCTGTCGTTACTGAGCACCCCATGACCGAACCCCATTTTATCGTTCGACATACGGTTGTTCTTGCAGATGGCAAGGTTATTGGCGGTAAGACTTTTTCGCATACTGATAAGCCGGAATCAAGCTTTGATCTGCCCGCAGGATATAAGGGTAAGGCCTGCGCAACCAGTTTCTGCAATATGCATGATCTGTGGGTAACCGAGTTCACGGTCTAACCCCTGAATTTCCGGCAACCATCTGCTACCGGCAGGAGAATATAATGTTGTCCTGCCTTTTATATCTATGAAGCGTTCGTTCCTTCTTTTTTTCTCTTTTTTTACGCTGTGTTCGGCAGTATACCTGCTTGTTTTTTATCCGCAGAAAGACAGAGAACCTCTCGGGAAAATCACCGAGGAAGCTGTACAACTGATCCATAAACGCAGTCCTATATCCACAGGCAAAGGCTTACTCAACACTTCTGTTACCCGTGATCTCATCAGCATCAATTCGTCAATGCTGCCAAGGGTCTTCATAAAGGGAATAGAGCAACAACTCCGCGTCTTTTCCCAGTCAATAGCCCCCCAGGAGTTGATCCCTAGCTATGCTATGGTCGTACTGGAACTGGAGGACGCCGCTGCAACAGGCAAAAGTTTTCTCGACTCCCGTTTCGGACAGACGTTGAACACCATTAACTGGCCTGCTGTTCTGCAAAGGATGCAGATAAAAAAACAGCTGCGTCAACCGCTAGAGCAAAACGCCTCCGGTCTACTGCACCTGCTTACCCACCCCTCCTTTTCTCAGGTCTTCGGCAAACGCCTCTTTCTTGCCCAACTCTCTGCCCTGCCCTCTTTGATTCAAGACAAACAGCAGCATCCCTTACTGGATAATCTGCTAATCGTTATGGATCCGGGCCAAGAAAATCCTGACACGGTTCTTTCTGCCCTACTCGATATACTCCAAGGAAGGCAAACAGTACTGAAGCACTTCGGTTTCACAGTGCATGCCTTAAAAACCCCCAAAAGGCAAAAACTCTATCTCGCCTCGGTCGGCGGCAAGATCATCTTCTCCTTTGCTCAACAGCCGATCAAGGATAGTATTGCTCTTTTTCTTGGCCATCTCTTCAAACAACGGAATGATCTGCTCCTAAATCAGGAGTACACGAAGATGGAAAAGGAACGCCCAGGTAAAACGGATTTCTTTCTCTATGCGGACCTCTTTCGCCTCAAGATCCACCTCAAAATTTTCTTTGCTCAATTCAGCTCACAAGGCAAAAGCCAAAAATCTCAGGAACCCCAGGAATCCCAAAAATTCATTAACTACCCCTGGGCTCCTGGGGTGAGAAGCATGGGATTTTATCATCATACAGAAAAAAATACCGAGCAGCTTAAGACCGTTGTTCGTTTTTCCCAGGACCAATTATACCCCTTCCAGAAACACATATATACCACCCCACCGAGCCGGAGCCATAGCTTTGAAGAGGTACCAGCAGATCTCTTAATATCCTTCTGGTGCAACTGGCTAGAGCCCCGGCTCTGGTGGCAAACCACTCTTGCCCACGGCGAACAAGAGGAACTGGCGGCAGCTGATAGAATTGCGGCCTGGATCAAAGAAAAGACCGACATGAACATGGAAGAGTTCCTCGGTTTGTTTGGAAAAAACCTCAGCATCCATGTGGCGGACATCAGCACTGCCGGTTTTTTTCCGGTCCCGCGCCTTTGTTTCAGTATTCAGATCTTGCATCGAAAAAAAATGGATGCGTTCTTTCAGAAAATCATCGCTGATCTCCCGGTAAGTCGCACTATGGTCGGTGGAGTCCCGGTTGTCTCGTTACTGGCAGCCCAGGGCATGTTGCAGCCCTCCTATGCTTTTTTCAACGGATACCTGCTATTAGCAGACAGCAGAGAACAGATAGAGGACATCCTGCTCAAGAAAAAAACACCGCTGGCTGAGGGAAAAAAATTTCAAGCTGTGGCTATCAAGCCGGAAGAGCCTGCCAACCTTCGCCTCTTTGCCCGAACCCCAGAGGTCATCAACGCTCTGCAAGAATTGGCTTCCTGGGCCGGAACCATGATCACTGTCCGAGATCGTAGAGCCGGAGCTACAAGTAAACTCCTGATTGATCAAGTTATCTCTCCCTTGCTGGGCAGCTTCAAAGCATACCATGCCATAGGAATACAAAGCGCCACCGCACCGGGTGAGCTGGTTATTGACGGAACAGTGTTACGGACAGAGACAGAACAGGAGTCGGCAAAAAAAAACTTGATCTCGCCTGAATAATGAGAAGAAAAGGACAATTTACGACTTAAAACCAGATAGGGAGCACATAATAAACACCATGTTTCATCTCATAAGCATTAACTGCCGCTATTCCCACTCCTGCCTCGCCCTCTTCTACGTCCGCAATGCTCTGGAGCAACAGCTGCCCGACCAGCCCCTTATCTTCAGTCAGTTCACCATTAATGATCCCTATTATGCCACCCTGTTGCGTATCTCTGGAGCATCGGCAAAAGTGCTCTTCTTTTCCGTTTATATCTGGAACCACAGGTTTATTCGTCGCCTGATCAACGACCTGGCCCGGCTTCAACCAAATCTGCCTATCATCCTCGGTGGACCGCAGGCCCTGGCTCTCGGAGAGCTGCCCGTGCAATGTACTCTTTTTATCGGCGAGATTGAAGGCGCTCCAAAAGAATTTTACCTCGACCTAGAAAAAGGCTGTTTACAATCGCTGTACCGAGCTGAAAAACCTCAAACTTTCCCCTCTCCGTACCGGCAGGAGGATTTCACTGGAGCCCTAAAAAATCGCCAGCTCTATTACGAGTCCTCGCGCGGCTGCCCCTTTTCCTGCTCCTACTGCCTCTCTTCTGGCTCCAATGGGGTACGCCATAAGCCTGTTGAGTTGGTTAAAGAAGAGCTGACCGTCCTTATCGCGGCAAAGCCCATGATCATCAAGCAGGTAGACCGCACCTTTAATGATCATCCAGAACGGGCCCTGGCAATTTGGCAATTCCTCATTAACCAAACAGAGCAGGTTCGTTTCCATTTTGAGATCGCCCCGGACCGCTTTACCGAACCCATGTTCGAGCTGCTCGCCACTGTCCCCTGTGATCAATTTCAGTTTGAAATTGGCATTCAGAGCTGCCAGCCACAGACCTTAGCAGCAGTCAATCGCAAGATGGATATCGAAGCAACCTGCCGCAATATCAAGCGCTTGCTTGATTTGGACACCATCCACCTCCATGTGGACCTGATTCTCGGTCTGCCCTTTGAAACCGAGGCTAGTTTTCAAGATTCCTTTAATCAGGTGTTCCGGCTTGCGCCCCATTATATCCAATTGGGCCTGCTTAAGGTCCTACCCGATACAGAGATCTCTCGACGGGCGGAAGAGTTTGGCCTGATCTCTTGCAGCGAACCACCCTATGAGGTACTAGCCACCCGCTGGCTAGACCATGAGCAGTTGACCGAGCTATACGAGCTTTGCGAATGCACGGAGTCCTTTTATAATAACCGCTTCTTCCGTTCTTTCTGGCAATATCTTGTCGAGAAAAACGAGGATCCCTTTGCCTTTTTTTCCGAGCTTCTGCGCCTTTGCCGAGAATATAATTTTTTTCAGTTGTCACGAACCCATAAATTGATGCTCCGTATTCTCACGGATCTGGTGCAAACACGAGAGGATCAGGATCTGCTGCTGGATCTGTTGCGCTACGACTGGCTGCGCTGCGGATTCCGTACCCTGCCGGAATATCTCACCGAAACATCCCAGAAAGAACTGCGAAACCACCTGCGTGCTGCCTTGCCGCAAAATGTGGAAGGTCTGTTTACCTACCAAACGCGAGTCGAATTCCTCAAACAGGCCAGTTTTGTTGAGCTTTCTCAGGAGGCCATGCAGTTCCTTGGACTGACCAACCAAGACAATGTGGTGGGCGGGCTTATCGCCCTGCTGCCGGAACAGACCGCTGGAGTGATGAAGTTTAATCGGGCTACGATGCTTCCTTCCTGCCTGTAATAAATGATCTTTTATCAATAACACAGACTTTCCACCTACTTTTTAAAAGCAGCGTGCTTCTCGGCATCCTCAACCCTCTCTCTTCGTTTTGGAGACACTACGAGCTATTAAAAATTATACACAGATGATAGAATAAGATTTTACCCTACTCTGTATCTCGAACATCACGTTTGGAGAAAAGCATATACAGTGCAGTTATCATCCCGTCAACAAGATGAAGAAAAATTTAGCAGGAAGAGGATGTTATGGAAAACATGAAAATGGACAAGTTGACCAAGGCATACCTTGATCACGGTATGATTTCCGAGGAAATGACCTTCTTTGAAAAATTCGTTGAAGGAATAGATGCTGATGAAATAGAAAATTATCTCAAGAGGCTGCGGAAATTCTCAGAAGAATACATTATCAACCATTTCAGGTTTGAAGAAGAGGAAGTTTTCCCTCTGATACTCAAGTACGGTAATGAAAAAGAAAAAAGAATGGTTCAAATGCTACAAAATGAGCATGTGACAATATTAAAAAAACTTGCCCAATTTATGGAAAAAGTTGCTTCGTACGGAGCTCATCCAATAGAAAAGGAAATTGAGGAAATAATGCGGTCAAGCAGGGAAGTTCTCGAAATGGTACTGCTTCACGCACGAAAAGAGGATGCCCACCTCTTTCCGAATCTTTAGATGTTGCGTTAAGAATGAAGATTCTATAACGGCACGTTATCGACGACCTCTGCTGCTTCGTCAATTGCATCATGCGCTGTATTCCCCACAACAGGAAGAACTGAGATTGCGGCTCCACTCATACGCATTGGAACGGTGACAAGCTTTGTGAGGAGGCAGGCGCTGAGAAGCGAGAGTAAGGTTGTCAGTAATAATATATTGAAAAACTTCATTTTCTCCAGACCAAGCAATCTGTTCGTTTTCTTCATTTCCTACACCTAACGTCCAAATCAGCGGGCAATTGAAACGTAGCGAAAATTCAGCCGTTGCAAGTTGCCTGCTAGGCTAAAACTGCTGATTTAACGGAGGAAGTTTTCTGTTGACCAAGTAATAAGAGCTGATTAACGAAGCTTCAAGAGCTCTAGGAAGATTTTCAAGAGAATCAATTGCTGTTTTTATGCAATAAACTGAAAGATCCCCTTCTGCAATAATCTCTTTAAGTTCATTACTTATTGCCGCACATTCACTCCATTGGTGTTTCTTAAATTTAGGTGACCATTCTTGGCCAGTATCAGGGTCATAAATTGTACCTACATGGCTCCAAATTCGACCACAAAGATCCACTTTACTCATTCCAATATATAGCACTTCTAAATTACAAGTATCGAAAGAGCTTTTTGATTTTCCTTTTGCATAAATATAAACACCTGGAAATCCTCTGAATGGAGGATACGTTTTTTTCGCCTCATCAAAATGCCAGATGCTACTAAACTCAAATTTTGAGTGAGCATTATTTAGGGCAGCATAATGAGACGTCCAATTATATATATCCTCGACAAACATGAACACTCTCCAAAGCCAACTATTGATTACCCGGAACTCCTCGCTGAAAACCGCTTAACCTGACTCCATCAGGTTCTTTTCTCTCCCCATAATAACAAAATATTATCACTGCAACCACGAAAAAAAATCCGAAATTTACTGATACCACGTCATAACATGGAAGGCCTAGACAGCCGCATCTTTCACCCATGTCTTATCCCCGGTGGAAGCCAATGACACTCAACACGATATAAAGAGCTAACCAAGCGCCCATAAACCACAAGGTTCTTCGACGAGCAGCCCCTTCAGACGGTAGGAGCAGCAAGGCACCGACAAAGGTCGCCGGGACAAAGATTCCAGCCCAGAACACCGAGATATAGCGCAGCAGTTCCTGAAGCCCGAGAAAAAACCACGGCCCATTAATATGCAGCAGGCCGAAATGGTCGCGCTCCAGCGGGGTTTTCAGAACAGGCGAGATAAGGAGGAGAAGTAATGCCAGGGGAAGATGATTACGCCAGGACGCTGTATAGCGGCGCAGGTGGGGCCAGACACAGAAGCCGCCCACAACCATCAGCCCGATCAGGTGATTGAGATAAACCTTTTGCACCCCGGCTACGGAGCCGTCAAACAGGAGTTTATTGAGAAGAGACCCCAGGAGCGGTACAGCAAGAAGGATATTCTCGGCAATGGCCCCGGCTGCCTCTCCTGTGGCGTCACCCCGGAGGATATAGCCGGTAAAGAGGAGAAAAAGCGCGACCGGCACAGAAGCGCTGAGCCGTAGCCATGTACCTCGGGTGAAGTTGTACGCAGGAGAAGAGGCATTCTGCCAAAGGATGAAAGCCAGATGAACCAGCAGGAGGAGCATAAAGGCCTGGCTGGAGCAGTAATGCAAAGAACGCCAAAAGGAGCCAAAGGGAACGATCAGCTCTATGGTTGCAGTGGAATAAAAGGGCTCCGTTGCATTATACTGAAGCCCGACAATCAGGCCGGACAGAACTGAGATATACAGACTGATCAGGGCATGGCCTCCCCAGCGGATCGAGAACAGGATGTGGTGTAGCCGTTCCGCCACTCTCATCTTCGCCTTATCCTGTCGACTCGGTACGACCATTAAATCGTCACCACATACTCGGTTATTGCCCCGTCCGCGTCCTTTTGTACTGCCACTGCAAAAGCAGGCAAATCGCGTTCAGCTGGCCCTCTCAGACGTTTTCCTTGCTCCGTAAACCGACTCTGATGACAGGGACATTCAATGAGCTGCTGATCTTCCAGGAAATTGACCCGGCAGCCGAGATGAGTACAGGTTCTGGAGACAGCCCAAGCCTGTTCGTCCCGGGCAAAGAGAATGAAATCCCGCTCCGCGTGAAAACCGCTGACAGGCAAGGGAGCCGCCACCTTGATATGCCTCGGTTTGGGCTTGACAGCAAAACCGGCAAAACGAAACAGGGGATAGAGCAAACTGGCTCCGATAAAGGCCCCTGTCCAGCTGATCATATTGCGCAAAAAACTGCGGCGTTCATCCGCTGTATCGAGTTTTTCTTCCGCCATAAAAACTTCAGCACCGCTGATCGGTTATTAAATCAGTTATTAAATTTCTCTTTCAGAGCGGCCAGCACATGGGCAGGGACCATCCCGCTGATGTCCCCGCCGTGGCGGGCTGCATCCTTGATAATGGAGGAGCTGATATATATCCAGCGAAAACCGGTCATGAGGAAAACGGTCTGGACCCTGCGCTCCAACTTCCTGTTCATCAGGGCCAGCTGGAACTCATAATCAAAATCAGAAACCGCCCGCAGGCCGCGTACAATGGCACAGGCCTTTTGCCGAACAGCATAATCAACGATCAGCCCGCCGGTGGTATCAACGGTCACATTGCTGTTCGCAGTAAAGCATTGTTCGACCAACGCAACCCGTTCTTCCAGGGTAAACAGGGGGGCTTTGGCCGTATTGATGGCTAGGGCCACGATCACCTGATCAAACATGCGTAATGATCGTTTGATGATATCTACATGGCCGTTGGTAATGGGATCAAAGGTACCAGGGTATACAGCAATACCCGAAGGACGAGCCGGTTGAGAATCCGTGTCAGTAACAATGTGATGAGGCATAACAGGTAGTTTGTACGGTTAGATCTGGAACGAGTGAATTGGTCGTTCGTAAAGAGCAGGATGTGAGCCGTGGTCAGGATCTGATAAATCAGGGGCTGACAAGTCAGGAGCTAACAATGTTGCGATAGAACCAGATACCGGTTTCTCCGTAACTCCGGTGGCTCGCCAGGCTCAGTGCCCCGTATTGTTCAGCAAGTTGCTCGCTTGCCCGCTCTTCTGCGATAACCAATCCATTCTCTTTCAGCAAGGCCCCTCTTTCTACCATTGCCAGCGTCTTTTCCGCCAGTTTTTTTTCATAGGGCGGATCAAGAAAAATAATATCAAAAAGCAATTGGGCAGGCATTTTTTTTTTCAGCCGATCTATGCTGTCTTCCCGTGAGAGATTGAACTGCTGCAGCGAGGCCTTTGCTGCGGGGAAACAGTTGGTCAGATTGCCGTGGATAAGCTCAAGGGCTTGGCGGGACTGATCAACAAAGACGGCTATCTCTGCTCCCCGACTTAGGGCCTCAAGGCCTAATGCCCCGGTACCCGCATAGAGATCAAGAATCGTGCTGCCTGCAACTTCGTCACCAAGAATATTAAACAGGGCCTCGCGTACCCTATCTCCGGTCGGGCGTATAAAATGCCATCCTGCTTTGGGCCCGATCAAATGACGCCCTTTGGCTGAACCACCGGTAATCCGCATGATATTTTAGAAAGAGAGGGCTGTGACTCTACTCATTTTTCCGACTCTTTTGCTTCCTTTCTTTTTCGCAAAAAAGTGTACAACTCTAAGGCTAAACCAGATAGAGCGTATAATAATGTCGTAGCGAACAAGGTAACAGGGGGCTCTGTCGCCAAAAGGATCAGGATAAGAACCATACCGACAACAGCCTGAAAACGCTTTTCCCGGGGAACCCTGACTTTCTTAAAGCTCAGGTAGCGATGGGTTGAAATCATCAGATAGGAGAGCAGGTAGACCAATAAAAGAATGGAAAAATGTTTAACAGGATCGGTTGTTCCTAAATACCGAAAAAACATCACCATGGTTGCAATGGCCCCGGCAGCAGCCGGACAAGGCAGGCCGACAAAATCATGATTTTCATTATTTTCGTCCTCCGGTTCCTCAGCCATAGAGTTAAATCGAGCCAAACGCAGAGCAGTGGTGGCCACGTACAGAAACGCCGCCAACCAGCCGTATCGTCCATAGGGGATCAAGCCCCAGAGATAGGCCAGTAACGCAGGAGCAACACCAAAGGAAACCAGATCACAAAGCGAATCCAGCTGCATACCGAAGCGCGAAGTGGAGTCTGTTAAACGGGCAACTCGTCCGTCCAGCCCGTCAAAGATTCCGGCCACCAGAATTGCCACGGCAGCAGGAAAAAAATCTCCATTAATTGAGGCGACTATGGAATAAAAGCCGCTGAACAGACTGGTACAGGTCAGCATGCTGGGAAGGGCATAAAATCGATTGGATCGCGATTGTTCCATAGCTAGAAATGAGAGATGAGTTAGAGATATAAAATACTTGATTATATTATGAAAAATTTCTCAAAAAATTGAAAAAAGGGCCTGTTTTTCCTTCAGCTGCTCTGCCAATTCACTGACAGCCATTCCATAGAAGAGTGAATGGTTATATTCTGTAATGGTGTGGAAATTGGGATAACCAGCAACATAACGATAGGCATGATCGAATTTTTTCGGGTCAAGCTCCAGACTGATGATGGAAAGCGGCAGCCCGCCCGGTGAAGGAGGAATATCCTTTTTCTGCACTGTTTTTTGCACTGCCCGGACAAGATCCCAAGGAACGCGCCCTTTCCTGCCCTCTTCCTTTGCGGCAATCAGCTGCTTATCCTTCAGCGTATTTCCCAGCTCCACATAGACCGGCGTGCCCTGCACCCATCCGTGTAGTTTCATATAATTTGCAATGGAGGCCAAGGCATCAGGTACAGAATTCCAGAGGTCACAGTGATCATTACCGTCAAAGCTAACCGCATCAAGCTCAGCAGGCTGGAATTTATGCTCCTGCTCCAATTCTTGGAATAATTGCTTATATTTTTGCTGTTGCAGGTTAATGACTTGATCGTCTTTGACCGGAACAGCCGGAGTCGGTTTTGGCTCTGCCTCCCCTGTTGCTGCAAAAAAAAATAAGAGGCAGGTGATACAGAGGGAGTAATAAAGGGTGTAAACAGAGTAACCGCAACAAAATTTCATAATTAAACGAACAAAGAATAAACAAAGGGTGAAAGAAAAACTTGGATCAAACAGAATCAGAGGGGTGGAACTGCTCGCTGAAGGCCCGGATGAAATCATCCAGCTGCTCCGAGGGCAGGGCGTTGATTCCAGCGGCTGCCGCTCGACCGCCGCCGCTGGGAAAGCGTCGGCAAAGAACATCAGCCCCGTTGCGATGAGACAGAGGAGCACGGACACTGATGCGCAGTGATTTATCAACATTCTCCGTCAACAAAGCATGGGCGAGTTCAGGCTTTTGCCGGGCCAGGGTATTGGAATACACGCCAGCAACTCGCCGTGACCAAGCCTCTGCAGGGAGCTGATAGACACGTCCAGAGTTGTCTTGGTGTACAGGGGAGAAAGACATTGCCTGTTCCATATCACTCTGGTATCCCTCTTTCAGGGTCCGCAATGCAGCTGCATTAGCATAAAAGTCTCGCGGGTGCGCATAAGGCTGCACCTGGCCAAAGAGCTCTACAGGATCAAAAAAGAGATCCTCTAACGATGCACCGTAACCGTTATAGTTGAGCAGAATCCCTGTTTCCTTGAGCAAGGCGAGGGCTGCCTGATCAACTCCCAATTGCCGGGCAAGCTGCTCAGCCGATTCATCAAGATTATCGCCAAAGGCACCGACAACCGCCCACAGCGCATATTTTCCTTCAAGGAGCTGGTTGATGATCAATGAGGTGCAGATCAGAGGCTGCGGATCAATATGGGCAGTAAGGCGTTCCGAATTCGGAAGCTCACCGGCATAATGATGGTCTGCATAGAACACCGTATTGCCACTGTCAGCAGCCAAAATTTTATCCAAGCTTTCCCTGTTCTTATCCAGAGATATGTCAAGAACCGTGAGCGCGGTATCGCTCACCTCTGTTACCTGATCCAGCAGGGCGATATCTCGTTTTACCCCACTGAGCAGTCGGGCGTCTGGACGAGGCTCATGTAGGCGCAACTGATGAAGGGCACAGATACCGTCGGCATCGCCGTTAAATACATCAAGAAAATTCATTATATTGCCTGCTCCCTCTATTAATCACTGCTTCCCATGAGGTCCAGGCCAAAGGGTGCACCGATATTGGCCAACTTGAACAAGACCATAACCTGTTCGTTATCCGGTGTAACATCAGCCACCAATTCCACTGACCAGCAGGAGGGGCTGTAGATCAAATTAACTTTCTCAGCTATGGTCACGGAATCCTCAATAGATCGTTCCAGGGAATAGCCCACAGCAAAGTCATACATCAGGCCCACCCGGGTAAACAGTCTAATCGAACTGGTATCCTCTACCTCATCCGTGGCACCGGCCTGAAAAAGATAATCAAAAGAAAGCAAATCTCCTCGACTGTTGCGGTAATCACTCTCAACTGTATGCTGTGTAAAACCGTCATCATACATATCAATATCAGTGGCGTACTTGAAATTCATATTCTGCCAAGGATTCCAGGAGAGACGAAATTGCACATCGGAAAAAGGCTCATCAGAGGCAACGTTACGGAGGTCATAGTTTTGTTGCAATTTAATGTACCCGTAATCCCGCTCAGACTCTTCATCACCTCTCGTCTCGGAGACATAGAAGAAATTGTTCACCCCGTAAGTAACTTTATTCTGATCACCGACACTATCAACAGAATCAAACAGGGGCAGATTATCTTCGTCTGGATCTGTTACATAAGTATAGCGCACAAAAGGCCGCAGGGTATGACTCCATGCTGAAACTGTCTTCCCATTGACAGCAAAATCCCTACGTAAGGTTGTTGCGATTTCCCCATTCACATCAGCGAGCAAACGATTCTCGCTGTCACTATCCTGCCAATCCTCGTCACCGTTGTCATCAATCACATACATGGTATCCCTAATACCGACACCGACAGTTGTCTCCAGATACTCACTCAGCATGGGAAGGGCTGTTTTTAACTTTGGATAGAGGTCTATCCGTTGCGCCTCCACGCCTATATCACGTTTATAATAAACGTAATTGGCATCCCAGGAAAAATCTACGTCTGTGTCATACAGAGGAACCAAGCCACTGTATTTGACCTCTGGAAACTTCCACAGAGCCGTCGAGCCGCTACCTTCGCTATATTCATGCAGATCGTCAATGCCTTTCAGGGTTGCCTCTAAAGAAGAGCCGTTGGACCAGGAACGAAGCGTGGTCAGCTTATTTTCCCGCTCATAGGTATTCCTGTCCTGTAACCCCCGCCCGAACTGATCAGAAAGCCGCTGGTCGCTCACAGAGTACCCGGTAAAACCATTACTGAATTCATCTAAATAATCCTGGTCAGAGACAAGGTCAATATCAAGCCGAGTTGTCCACCCGCCGAATCTTTGATCCGCCTTCCCTCGTATCCAATAACGATTTTGATTGGTATGCGTGTATCCCCCTTCGGCGTAATACTCAGCGTTATCTGGATTATCGATATCACTGAGATCGTCGTTCAGGAGATTTGCAATCACTGTCCCCTTAGAATTCTGATCCAACATGTAGCGCGCTTCCGCCCCTGCCATGAAGCCCCGCTCGGCAAGATAATGGGGATACAGCGTAATGTCAGTACTTGGAGAAAGATTGATAAAAAGCGGCCACTCCAGACTGAACCCGTCCCGGTCAGACATGGAAACAGAAGGAAAGAGTAACCCTGTCTGGCGGTTTCGCTTAGCAGGCAGCATCATAATGGGTGTATAGAAAATGGGCATGTTTTTGATCCGAAAAGTGACATGTTTCAGAAAAGCATACCCGCCGTCAGTGATCTCGGCATCAGCAGCATGAAAACTCCACGGCGGTGTTTCTCCGTCTTTCAGTTTGCAGGTAACCAGCCAGCCGTCTTTAATGTGGTAGGTAAGTTCTCCGGTCTTTTCAATAACTCGCCCTTCAACATGCATATCCTTGTATTGTCGGATAATGGTCGCATCATTAAACGAGGCGGTTTCCCTGGTCAGATGAACAACGCCCTCACTTGCACTCAACTTATCCGGGCCGATATCAATAAACACGTTTCCGCGCAACTTGACCGTTCCCAGATCCATATCATACACCACCCAATCTGCCTTGATGGTGCTGATAACAGCAGAGCTGACAACTTCTTTCTCTTCCTCGGAATCGGAACTGGCGTCCTGCAAAGCAGGGGCTTTTTTCGGAGAGATTAATGTTGCCTCACCGCCTTTCTTAGGCAGAGTGTTCCCGTCTGTCGGCAAAGTATCTTCACCAAGAAGATCGCCCCAGTCTTTTGTGACCTTCTTTTTCTTGGCAACCCCGGTTATATTTTCCATTTTCCGGAGGATAACATTACCCTCTGCGATCACACTGGCAGGGTCTTCAAACTTGGTCAATTTATCAGCAGTAATTTCCCACTGCATCGCCCTGACAGCCTCTGCACTGACATCTGTCGGGTTGAACATGCAGAATGCACCCAGAAAACAAGCAACCGTTATAAAGGAAAAAAAGGGGGTTCGGTAATGCACCTCGATACACTCCTGTAAATTTATTCGAAAGAGGAAGAAATAATTATGAAAATTCAAGGATCTCATCTACACGAATTTACGCTCCCCACCTTCTTGTGTCAAGGAAAAAGGAGTAAGGGAGCACCCGGATAACTGAACAGGGCGAACGCATTAAAAGTATATATTGATACCAGCTAGTTAGACGAGAGGCTCGACATCTATAAACAATGTCGGCTCAGTGTAATATTGCATTATACTGACCTGTAAAGCATATTTTTTACAGAAGTCATGCGTTCGCCCTGTATACAGCCCTGTCTTTTTGTATCTGTGTCGTTTTAAATGCGTTTGCCCTGAGCTCACGTCTCTCTTTGTGCTCTTCCATTTTAAAAATCAAGAGCTGCGAGAAAAAAACGGACGACCACTTTTTAAAAAAGGAGAGAGCCGTTTTAAAAAAGTATCGCCTCTTTTTGATCTCGCGCTTGTCCATTTTGAAAATGGAGAGGTGTGAGCAGAAAGAGGACAGCACCATTTTCAAAAAGGAGCAGTCCTTTTTGAAAAAGTACCTCTTCTTTTTCTCCTCGCACGTCTCATTTCTTTAAACGGAACGCTTGATTTTAAAGGGCTTGGTTCTAAGTTCGGCCATTATGCCAAAGTATAATGTAGCAATTGCAGTATAATCTAGGGCTGTGGTTCTGCAAAATGGCCGAGCTTAGAACTTAGGGGGTCGAAATTAACTTTTCCTTAACGGTGCGCGTAACACACTGAAAGAAGTTGGTTAATCGTGATTTATTTTAAAAAAACAGAAAATATAAATAATTCCATTAATACTCTTTGTTTTCAATACCATACAGTACTTTGCTTGGAAATTTTATTTTCCGGGAAAAATTTCTAAGTTCGGCCAATTTAGGTAAAGTGAATTTAGGTAAAGTGAATTGGCTCAGCCGCTTCTTATGCTGACTTTCTCAAGATTTTATTTACCGCCATTGGCCGAATTTAGAACCAAGCCCATTTTAAAAAATGACAGCCTGATTTTTTCCTCACGCCAGTCGTGTTGGAAAATCGGGAGCAGCGAGAAAGAGAATGACGGCTTGTTTTTCTTCAAAGGGCGGATGAGAACACAAGAGGAGATATCCTGTGTTCTCAAGAGAAACCCAACTGGCTATAAAACCTCAGCAAGGGGAAAAATGCAATCGGAATTCCAAGGAAGCGGGAGGAGGCAGCAGAAAGCTGTCTCCGGGACGGAGTGACCTGCCGGGGAAAAAGACGAAATCAGGTCAGCAAAAACTCCTTAAACTGACCGCGCATACAATGATTTGAGGCCATTGAAGAGGAATAGGCACCCGCATTGATCAGGGCCAGATACTCCTGTCCGGCCATGTCGGGCATCCAGGACTCGTCATACCATACATCAATAGCCTCGTTGATATTGCCGACCACCCGCATCGGCATGAACTGCCCGTTACCCAGCTCCAGAGGAACCGGTTGCAGGGGGAGTTGATAATAGGCCGGTTCCGGTGCCAGATTAAAGCCCCCGTCAACCCCGAGAAAGAGGGTGTCTTTCTTTTTCTCAATCATGGTTTTCTCCAGCAGCAGCAGTCCCGCATCTTTGAGCAGGTATTCTCCCGGTTCCACCTCCAGATGAAGACCGGTGCCGCTGAAATATTTTTTCAGCACCTTGGCCCATTGATACAAATCAAGGGGTTGATCAAAGGCATTATGGGGAACACCAAGCCCTCCGCCCATATTGACCTTTTCCAGCTTGTCACAGCGTTCTATGAACCATAGACAACGCTGTATGACCGCCTCCAGCTGCTCAAGCTGGGGCGTGAGATAGCCGCAGCCCGTGTGAAAATGAATCTTGCTGACAGTCAGCCCGCATTCCGCAGCCGTTGCCAGTGCCTCATCAAACTGCTCCTGATAAATCCCGAACTTGGTGACCTTGTTGCCCGCATATTGCAGGGCAGTGTTTGCCTCGCGGCTCACCCCGCAGCCCGGATTGATCCGTATACCGATCTTTGCCCCTGGTTTATACTTTGCCCAGGTTCGGATTGCGTGCAGGGAATCGCAATCCATAAACAGCCCGTCATAGCGGGCGAGCTGTTCATAATCAGCGCGGGACAGATTGCCCGCAGTAAAGGAAATATCAGAGGGCCTGAATCCGCAGCTGACTGCCAACTCGACCTCGTTCGGGGAACAGGCATCAATACCGCAGAGGCCTGTTTCTTGAAGTCGGGTCAGCAGTGGGACAAAGCGATTGGCTTTCATGGCATACAAGACCGAAAAGCCGCCTGCCAGCTTTGCCTCATTCAAGGCCTGTCTAAGTCGTTTCAGGTTCTCTCGTACTCGGGCAAATGAGTAGATAAAGGACCGTGAACCGAACTGGGCAGCCAAATGCCTGACTGCCCGATCCGCGAAAAAGAGTTGTCCGTCCCGATAGCAGAGATCCTCTCTCTGCCACCAGGTAGCGTACTGTCTGCTCTCCATCAGCTCTCGCCTGTAAGGCGGCTAACCGTAGCGACGAGCCCGGTAGAATCTCCTTGGGCGACGGCGTGTGCAACGCTGTCGCCCTCCTTGCGACCTGTGATCCATAAACGGCAGCTTGAGCTGCCGCAGGAGCAGGGAAACTGTTTAAAGAGGACATCTTCCGTTTCAGCATAATCCATATAGAGAAAGCTGCCCGGCTCGATATCGCAAAGGGCGGTTACTGTCCGTCTCGCCATATCAAGTGAAATATTCGGTGAACAGGAATGAAGAAAGTATCCTGAAAAATAAGGGTCATACAGATGGCGATCCGGTGCGATCTGAAGAGTATGCTGGAGTATCTCCGATACTTCTTCTCCTGCTACCATTGCCATCAAATCACCCTGAGCAAAATATCTCTTAGTGATGATACCTGAACCTGAAAGTGTATCTTTGTAGATACGTTCAAAGTCAACAGCTTGCGGATACAGGGGGTTGATCCCAAATTCTTTTGGATAAATCATGACCTACAGTCTCCTCAAAAAGAGTTATGCAAAGCCTGCTCGCAAATCACCCTATGTGAAATCGAAAGCAGTAGAGTACGGTCACGCGCATATTTTTTTCTCCGGAGCGAATTTTGGCCTTATCTTTTTGATTTTAAGTTGTTTATGTGGGGTTCTCCGTTCCAAGAAAAAAGGGCGCGGGTAAATACTGCTTTTTGGAAAACTTGGCAATAAAAAAATGTCCTTTGAATAAAAAAACGGGGTCAATTGTTTCAATGGAGCCATGCCGCTGAAAGATGAAATCTGCATTCCAGTTGATCATCCATCAAGCACATTGCTAAAAATTATCTTGGGGTAATTTGTGTGCGCTGCTGACGTGCTGACGCTACTGCAAGGAAATTAGGCCTGAACAGTAAAAAAATAAAAGAATTTAAAAAGTTACCACAAAGTGTCACGTTGCAGGGTGTAACTCACAACGATTTTTTGCCAATAATATATTGAATTTTCGTGAATATATGTCAATTAAGACAGATAAGGATTCTCCTGCTGATAAAGGTGAAATTACCTCTTGCAGTGCTCGCCTATCACCCTCGTTTAATTAAAAAAGTTGACAAATAGCTCTAATATTTTTAATTTGATATTAAGTGCCTCTATGCTTATACAGCGGGTACCTTCACTTTCTGTGCGGAGCAGGATTGCAGGACTATTGATTCCTGTGCCGGAAAGTTGATAAAGCCACAGTCGTCGCGAGGCGGTGTCGGAAAACCACGGGTCTCTGATGGGAGAGATAGCCGGGTTACCTGCTTTTAGTTTCCAATACCAGGAGGTGGTGTCATGAAAGTAAGATGTGCTCTATTCAGCGGAAGGATGACAGGGTTGGCAGTATTTTTATTGGTCATTTTTCCTTTTACCGCGCAAGCTGGCGTGCAGAAAACGATTGTTATTGACGGTCAATATGGCGAATGGGATCTGGACAAGGATTGTTCCACCCCCATGCGTTCTGACCAGAAGGGCACACGAGAAGTATCGCCGAACGTCTACCTGCGTTATGACAATATCACCAACACAGTTTTTGTTCTTGTCCTACAGAAAGACAGTATACAACGGGACGGGAAGAGTAAGCCGGTGGTAAATATTTATACACTCGGCCAAAATATGCCTGTGACCTCTGGCGATAGTAATAGTTCTGAAAAACCGTCAAATTTTTCTTGGGTCATGGATGGTAGTAACCGCGTGGGTTGGGAAGGGGCATTTCAGCTGAGCCCAGGGGCCTATGATTGTGATACCGGGAATACCTATAGTTCGAAATCGCAGAAAAGGAAGAGGGCATCAGAAGTCAAGGTTCTTGACACAGATGGGCTTTTTTTAAAGTGTGACAAATAGTCTAACAAAGAGGTCACAGCGGTAAAGATGAGTTGCTATAATGTTGTTTCGAGAAAAGCGTTCTGCAAAGGGGCAGCCTATTAAAAGGGTTAGCCTCTTTCTTGTTTTTTGGCCTCATCTATTGAATGGTTTGCCTTTCCCACGGGTTTGCGGTATATCCCTTTTGAGCGAAATGGCAACCCGATTGTCAAAGACACAGAATAAACTAAAAAAAGTCTCCTATAATGCAAGCAGCACCTCTTCATATCGTGTTGGTCGAACCGGAAATCCCTCCTAATACCGGATCAATTGCTCGCCTCTGCGGGGCAACGGATTCTGTTCTAGACTTGGTACACCCTTTGGGCTTCAGCACCGATGACAAGCATTTAAAACGGGCAGGTCTTGATTATTGGCCCCATGTCAATATTCGACACTGGCAAAATTTCGATGAATTTCTTGATCAGCACGATGAGCGCAAGCTTTTCTTTTTGACCACCAAGACAGAACGCCCGTATTTCCAAGCAGCGTTCAGTCCCGGAGATTGCCTGGTTTTTGGGAAAGAAACCAAGGGCCTGCCAGAAGAAACCCTTGCGCTTTACCCTGACCGCTGTTATACCATTCCCATGTCAAATTCGCATATCCGTAGCCTCAATCTGGCCATGAGTGCCGGGATTGTTCTTTATGAGGCCTTGCGTCAGCTGCAATCCACTTAACCCCTTTATCCCTTTATAAAAAAGGAGCACTACATACAATGCCAGAGAGAATTTATAATTTCAGCGCCGGACCTGCTACTCTGCCGTACTCAGTTCTTGAAGAAGCCGCTCAAGATATTGTCAATTTTAAGGACAAGGGCATTGGTCTGATTGAAATGAGCCATCGGTCCAAGGAGTTCATGCGGTTGCCGATGAAACTGAAGCCTTGGTTCGTGAACTGCTCGCAGTGCCGGAAAATTATAAGGTACTTTTCCTCCAGGGCGGAGCCTCTTCACAGTTCTTCATGATCCCGATGAATTTGCTCGGTGCAGGTAAAAAAGCGACCTATCTGAACACCGGCACCTGGGCTAAGAAGGCGATTAAGGAAGCCAAGCTGTTTGGGGATATTGACGTGGCCTATTCCAGCGAAGAGAGCACCTTCAACCGGGTTCCTAAAGAGGGTGAGTATGCAGTGGATCAATCTTCCGAATACCTCTATCTCTGTTCCAATAATACCATTTACGGTACCCAGTTTGCCCAGTTCCCAGAAAAAGAGAGCATGCTGGTCTGTGACATGTCTTCGGATATTTTTTCCCGTCAACTGGACATCTCCCGCTTCGGCATTATTTTTGCCGGTGCCCAGAAGAACATGGGGCCTGCCGGGGTAACCTTGGTCATTATTCGGGAAGACCTGCTGGACAGCACTCCGGATAATGTGCCTACCATGCTCAACTACAAGACCCATGCGGACAAGGGGTCTATGTTCAATACCCCGCCGACCTTTGCTATTTACTGTGTGGGACGGGTACTGAACTGGCTGAAAGAGCAGGGCGGTGTTGCGGCTATGCAGCAACGCAATGAAGAAAAAGCAGCCCTGCTGTATGATGCCATTGATGGCAATGATTTTTATCGGGGCCATGCTGAGAAAGCATCCCGCTCTCTGATGAACGTCACCTTTAATTTACCCACTCCAGAGCTGGAAGCCGAATTCATTGCCGAGGCCGCAGCGCTTGGCTTGGACGGCCTGAAAGGGCATCGCTCCATCGGTGGCTGCCGAGCATCCATCTATAATGCCTTTCCCAAGGAAGGCATTGAAAAGCTGGTAGCCTTTATGGCGGAGTTTGCTGCAAAGAACGGCTAATCCCTTGCTTCCTTGCTGAATTTTTTCTGAATCCTCAAGGAATCGCATAAAAAAAGGGTGAGAGCGGACATATCCGCTCTCACCCTTTTTTTGTTGCAACGTGTTGGTTGCAAAACTGAACGGTGCAATCAAACACCGTTCAGTAAAATTCACAGCGCAAGTACTTCAAAGTACTTGCGCTGTGAGGCAGCTTAGTAAAGCCGCTTACTTCACCTCTTCAAAGTCAGCATCAACAACATCGTCATCATCATCTTTGCTAGAAGCCTTACCCGCATCAGCGCCTGCGGCATCAGGACCGGCACCTGCCGCAGCTCCCTGATCCTGAGAAGCCTGAGCATACATCAGCTCAGCCAGTTTATGGGAAGCCTGTGTCAGGGCCTCGGTAGCGGACTTGATGCTATCAAAGTCATCGCTTTCCAGGGCCTTTTTTGTGTTCTCAATCTCGCGTTCCACATTGCCCTTGGTCTCGGCATCGACCTTATCGCCAAGCTCACCCAAGGTTTTTTCGGTCATGTGGATCATGGAATCAGCATTGTTTTTCGCTTCAACCATTTCTTTGCGCTTCTTGTCTTCTTCGGCATGCAGTTCCGCATCCTTTTTCATGTTCTCAATCTCTTCCTCACTCAGACCGGAAGAAGCGGTGATACGGATGGACTGCTCTTTGCCGGTACCCATATCCTTGGCAGAAACATGGAGGATACCGTTGGCGTCCAGGTCAAAGGTAACCTCAATTTGAGGTACCCCGCGCGGTGCAGTCGGAATATCAGACAACTCAAAGCGACCGATGGTCTTGTTGGCGTCGGCCATCTCCCGCTCACCCTGGAGCACATGGATGGATACCGCAGGCTGGTTATCCGCCGCAGTGGAGAAAACCTGGCTCTTCTTGGTCGGAACCGTGGTGTTTTTTTCGATCAGCTTGGTCATAACTCCGCCCAAGGTCTCAATACCGAGAGAAAGCGGAGTAACATCCAGCAACAGAACATCTTTTACATCACCTCGGAGCACACCGCCCTGGATAGCTGCGCCGATGGCAACAACTTCATCCGGGTTAACACCCTTATGAGGGTCTTTGCCGAAGATCTGTTTAACTTTTTCCTGAACCTTGGGCATACGGATCATGCCGCCGACCAGAATAACCTCGTCGATATCAGAGGCAGACAGGCCAGCATCCTTGAGCGCGGTCAGACAGGGGCCTTCGCAGCGGTCAATGAGATCGGCAACCAGGGATTCCAGTTTTGCGCGGGACAGTTTCACATTCAGATGCTTAGGTCCAGTGGCATCTGCGGTAATAAAAGGCAGATTAATATCTGTCTCCATAGAGGAGGACAGCTCTTTCTTGGCCTTTTCCGCCTCTTCTTTTAAACGTTGCAGGGCCATCTTGTCGCCGCGCAGATCAACACCATTTTCTCGTTTGAACTCATCAGCCAGCCAGTTGACAATGCGCATGTCAAAATCTTCACCACCGAGGAACGTATCGCCGTTGGTGGATTTTACCTCGAATACACCGTCGCCGATCTCAAGAATGGAAACGTCAAAGGTACCGCCACCCAGATCAAAGACAGCAATCTTTTCTTCGCCTTTCTTGTCCAGACCATAGGCCAGGGAGGCAGCTGTAGGCTCGTTGATGATCCGTTGTACGTTCAGACCTGCAATTTTACCAGCATCCTTGGTTGCCTGGCGCTGGGCGTCGTTAAAGTAGGCAGGAACAGTAACAACCGCCTCGGTGACGGTCTCACCAAGATACTCTTCCGCTGTCTTCTTCATCTTGCCCAGGGTTATGGCGGAGATCTCTGCTGCGGAGTAGGACTTGCCGTCCACTTCGACCATAGCGTCTCCGTTCGGGCCTTCCACGATATCAAACGGGCTTAGCTCAATGGATTTTTGTACCTCGGGATCGGTGAATTTACGCCCGATCAGTCGCTTGATAGCAAACAGGGTCTTGGTCGGGTTGGTCACCGACTGGCGTTTCGCCACCTGGCCCACTAAACGTTCTCCACTGTCAGAAAAGGCAACAATAGAGGGGGTTGTTCGGGTTCCTTCGCTGTTTTCAATGACCTTAGGGTCACCGCCATCCATAATGGCAACACAAGAGTTGGTGGTTCCTAAGTCAATTCCTATTATTTTGCTCATGTTTTTTCTCCGTTAATCTCTTTATCCTGAAAACAGCTTCCGGGCTGTTCTTTATCTCTGGATCTATTTTTATGAGTACTTTTTCTGCGTACACTTCTTCTCTCAAGTCCCTACAGTGCGCATTAAAACAGCATTGTCAAGGAGAATATCGTGACTTCTTTCTCCCTGTGGGCAAAAAAATCGAGCAAGAAGGCCGCATGTTTTTTGTTAGGCGTCGTTCTCTGGTTTCTTTTCAGCCGAACCGCTGGAGACCACGACCTGAGCATGCCGTAGCACTCGGTCCTTAAAGGTATAGCCCTTGGCAAATTCCGTGACCACATGATTAGTTGGTACTTCTTCACTGGCTTCCATGGTTAGCGCATCCATTTCATCGGGATTAAAAGGTTTGCCCAAGGCATCCAGCGGGGTGACCTCAAAACGCTCCAACACGGTGTTCAGCCCCTTTTTGGTCAGCTCAACCCCGGCCAGTAAGGCCTCAAGCTTCTGCGCAGGATCACCACCTTCAACCGCACCCTGCTCCAGGGCCCGATCAAGATTGTCCACTGTACTGAGTAATTCTCGCAAGATGTTTTCACCGGCGTATTTGAGGAGCTTCGCCTTGTCACGTTCCATCCGCTTCTTGAAATTCTCTGCATCCGCTTGGATACGCAGCATCTGGTCTCGTTTTTCAGCAAGCTCCTGAGAAAGACTTTCCACGCTAACCAGGTCTTCTTCCTCTGTTGTTGCTTCTGCTTCTGTAACCTCTTTCTGCTGAGATTCAACCGGCTCAGTGGCCTGGGGCTCTTGTACCTCTTGTTCCTCTTCGACTAACTCTGCTTCAATTTTATTTTCTTCAGTCACGTATAGTTCTCCTTGGATGATCATCCGGATGACCGGACAATAGTACAAAAGATTTTTTTGCTTAAGTCAGATGCAATAATAAGTATGGGTATTTTGCGTGTCAAGGGAGAGAAGGGATGATGATGTCTCTAGGGGTGCTTCCGTTCTTGATAAAATGAGCTATGGAACTGATGAATACTGAAAAAGTCACTTGGCAGAATCGAAACCAGCTAATAATTTTGCATTTCATTGTGCTGTTTTTAATTGATATACCATCCTTTTTTGTTCCTTTATCCAAAAGCTACCACTTTTTTTCGAATCAGAAGGCCAAATTGATTGATGCTTTTATTAAAAAAATCCAGAAGGGAAATGAAAATGCCTTAGCCTTAAATGATAAGCGCTATCCTGCTTCTGTTACAACAGCAAGAAGCATAGCCACCTGCATATTTTATCTGTTGCACTTACATGTATAACTATATGCAGTAAGACGAATTGTTTAATCTTTTTACCCGCTTTGAAAAAAAAGCAACAGCAATGCAAGGTCAGTCATCCTAGATAACAGATTGATATAAAGTTATTTTATAAATAATGCAACCTGGAGAAGCAGGCTTGCCCCGGTCATTATTTCGGAGAACGCTTTGATCCGGTCGCAGAATGCGGTATTGTAAACTTGATACTTGGGCAGCCTGCTCGACTATTGAAGCCTCTGGGACGATTCGTTTTGCTTACTTTTACCGTTAAACAACATGTTAATTTTAACTCTCTGCCTTCTGGGAGCGGGAGAGTTCATTTCATCCAGGATGCACTGTAAGGACGAATCAGTTCAAAACTGACAGTTTTTCTGTGCAACCATCTGAAAAAATATGACCACCCACATTATGATTGTCGCCGGAGAGGCCTCCGGCGATATGCACGGAGCCCGACTGGTTGAAGCCATGCAGGCGATGCAGCCTGATCTCTCTTTTTCCGGTATTGGCGGGAAGGAACTGACCGCCGCAGGCGTGGAAATGCTTTTTGATGCCTCTAAGCTGGCCGTGGTAGGAATCACCGAGGTCCTGAGTCATCTCGGCGATATCCTGGCGGCTCGCAAGACTTTGATTCGGCGGATGCAGGCGAAAAAACCGGTCCTGCTGATCCTGATCGACTACCCGGATTTCAACCTTCTGCTTGCTGCCAAGGCAAAGAAGCTGGGCATCCCGGTCTTCTATTATGTGAGTCCACAGGTCTGGGCCTGGCGCAGTGGCAGAGTGAAAAAAATTGACAGGCTCACCGACCGGATCGGCGTCATCCTGCCTTTCGAAAAAGATTTTTATGCTGCTCGCGGTGTTGAGGTGGATTTTGTCGGGCATCCGCTCAAGGATACCGTCAGTCGAGATAAGGTTGCTTGCAAGGAGGAATTTCTCCGGATACACAACCTGTCCAGTGATCCAAAGACCCGGATTATCGGTCTGCTGCCCGGCAGCCGTACCAAGGAGATTCGCTCTCTGCTCCCTGATTTTCTTGCTGCGGCCCGAATCTTAGTAAGCAAGGATCAGGACAAAAAATGGCTTTTTCTTCTGCCCCGTGCCTCCACAGTCTCTGAGGAATTGCTGCTGGAAAGCGGCCTAGCAGCCTGTCGAGCAGCTGGAGAGGACAGGCTTGATATTCACGTCCTGACTGATAACCGATATGACCTGATGGCCGCCTGCGATGCCGTGGTTGCTGCCTCCGGCACAGTGACCCTTGAGCTTGCTATTCTCGGTATTCCTACCCTGACCACCTATCGGCTTTCACCGCGAACATACCGACTGGGCCGTCTGCTCATTCGCCATATCCGCCATTTTTCTCTGGTTAACCTGATTGCTGACCAAGAGGTTATTCCGGAATTGCTGCAAGATGCTGTCACTCCTGTGGCTATTGCCGAACATCTTCAAGTCATGGTGAATGATCGCACCTATAGAAAAAAAATTATCCGGGGGCTTGCCCTGGTAACAGAAAAACTTGGGCCTCCAGGCTGCGCACAACGGGCGGCAAAACTTGCTTTTATATGTATGGACCGAGATGCATCGTTCTGAATCGGATCTTCTTCGAAAAAACAAGACAGCTTGGTCAGATATCCTTGTGCTGAGGGTATCTCAAACAAAGAAGATACAGGGCATACTATGCGATTAGTCAAAAAAAAAAGAAGTCCTCTTTCGTCGACTGAAGAGGCTCCGGAGCAACCGTGGAAGATACTGGTCATTGACGATGAACCGTCAGTGCATACCCTGACCCAGCTTATCCTGAAACGCATGAAATTCTCCGGTCGCAGGGTGCAGCTTTTCTCGGCTTACTCAGCTGAAGAGGCCAAAAAAGTGCTCCATGAAGAGGCGGACATTGCAGTGGCCGTGGTCGATGTGGTGATGGAGAGCGAACATGCCGGGTTGGAGCTGGTGGAGTATATCCGTGAGGAGTTGGGCAATGGGTATATCAGACTGGTTATCCGAACGGGACAGGCCGGATCAGCCCCGGAGCGGGAGGTTATTGATCATTACGATATTGATGATTATAAGGACAAGACCGAGCTGACCGCCCAGAAGCTGTATACAGCCATTCGTTCGGCTCTCAAGGCCTACCGTGATATCATGATTATTGAGAGTAACCGGCAGGGGCTGGAACGTATTCTCAATGCAACTCCTGGACTATATCTGCCCAGCTTTGATTCTGCGGATCAATTTTTCCAGGGGGTCTTACAACAAGTCATCGGTCTCTGCCAGTTGGGTAAAAACGGTTTGCTTTGCACCATCAACAGCTTTATTTCCACCTTTGACAGCGATGATGCGCAAGTGCGTGCAGGAACAGGAGATTTTTTCCTGCGGGATAATATTAACCAGAATCCTGAATGCGTTGAGGTTATCCGAAGTTGCTCAAGAATCATTAAAGAAGGGCGGGAGCACGATATGGAGAGTTGAAATCAGGGGCCTTGCTGCTTCCTCTCGGCAATAAACTGCAGGTCCCCGGCTTTATTTATTTAGAGAGTACCCATTGCCTGACCAAAAATGATCGGCATCTTATCCAGGTCATGGTGAACCAATGCTCTTCAGCCTTGGAAAATCTGAAGCTCCATTTTGAGCTGAAAGAGGCTAACCGAGAATCCCTCTATATGCTGGCTATGGCGGCTGAGTTTAAGGATCAGAATACGGGAAATCATATTCGCAGGATATCCGAATATACCCGTCTGCTTGCCTTGGAGATGGGGCTCCGTGCGGAAGAGGCGGAAGAATGCGCCCAAGCAAGTATATTGCATGATATCGGAAAGTTGGGTATACCTGATGCTATTCTGCAGAAACCGGCACGACTCACGGAGGATGAGTTTACGTTTATCCGTCGCCACACTACCTTGGGTGCCCGTATTCTGGAACGGCATCATTGGTTTCAGCTGGCCAAGGATATCGCCCTGTATCATCATGAACATTGGGACGGAGGCGGATATCCCCTGGGGCTTAGGGGAAATGAAATCCCCTTGACCGCCCGCATTGTCTCGGTTGCAGATGTCTATGATGCCCTTTCCCATAAACGTCCTTATAAAGAGGCTTGGGAGCCGGAGCGCTGTATTGCCAATCTCCGAGAAAATGCCGGTACCAAGTTCGACCAGACAGTGGTTGACGCCTTTCTTCGTTTAACAGATCGCGGGGTCTTCCCGAGGGAATCAGAAAAAAAAACCGGATCTGAAGAGACCGGGAAATGACCCTCAGTCGATCAGACACGGGGCGCTGCAACCCTCCTTTCCTTCCTCAGAATTTGCTTCCAGGCTTTCTGTTTATGTCTGGCTTTAGTTTTCTTTTGGTCTTGATCAGCCAATACAGTTATCTGCTGTTTCATACTTTGGCGGAGTTTTTTTCTATTGTTGTGGCCATCATAATGTTTGTGGTCACCTGGTATACGTATACTTTTTCCAAGAATAATTTTTTGATGTACTTGGGCTGTGGGTACACCTGGATCGCCCTGCTGGATTTTCTTCACACCCTGATTTATAAAGGAATGGCTATTTTTCCGGTAATTACTAGTAAAAATCCTGCAATCCAATTTTGCCTTGCAAGCCGAGCACTGGAAGCCTTGCTCCTACTGACCGCCCCTATTTTTCTTGTAAGATCTCTGAACCGTCACTTTGTGATGGGTCTTTTTGTACTTGTTACTGTCCTCCTCATCGCTTTGGTTTTCTCTGGATTTTTTCCAGATGCTTATCAGAACGGTGTCGGGCTGACTCCTTTTAAGGTGTACAGTGATTATCTTATCATCACCATCATGACCGGTGCCGGTCTCTTTCTGTTTTGCCGACGTACCCTGCTGTCCCCCCGGATTTATCGCATCATGCTGGCCGGAATTGTGCTGGCTATCGGTGCGGACTTGGCTTTCATCTTTTATGTCGACGTCTATGGTCTCTCAAATTTGATCGGCCATCTTTTCAGGCTCTACTCGTTCTGGCTCATTTACGAAGCAATTATTCATACGACGTTACGTGAGCCCTTTACGGTGTTGGCCCGTGATGCAAACGTATATCATGCAATCCCCCAAGCAACTGTTCTGCTTGATCAAGACGGCAGGCTACGGCAAGCAAATAAGGCTGCCTGCTTGGAGATCGGTCTGGAAGAAAGTGAACTGGTTGGCAGGGATTGCCACGCCCTGTTTCATCCTGTCCACCTGAGCAGGAGGTCCTGTCCTGTATGCAGAGCTCTCCATATTGGTGCTGAACTTCCCCCCACAGAGTTGAAACTGAATAACGAACGGGGCTGGCGTAAGTTCACCCTAAGTTCAGTAGATACAGGAGGTGGAGGGAAGGGGGTTGTACAAGTAAGCACTGATATTAGTAAACGCAAAATGGTTGAAGCAGAGCTTGAGGCTACTCTGCATAATCTGGACAGAAAGGTCGCTCAACGGACCCGTGAGCTGCATAGCAAGGTGGTGGAGTTAGAACAGGCACGGGATCATCTCGTGGCCAACGAAAAAATGGCCTCTTTAGGACGTCTCGTGGCTGGCTTTGCCCATGAGATCAATACGCCTATCGGGATTGCTGTGGGGGCAGCATCTCAGCTTCAGGATGCTGCAAACGAGATCAAGCAGATGCTGGCATTCGAGGAGGTGGATGAGAATGAACTAGAAGAGGTTCTGGGAATTATTGCGGAGGGGACCGGATTAACGCTGACTAATCTTCGCCGTGCTGCCGACTTGGTTCAACGGTTTAAGCGTTCATCCGTGGATCGGACCTCTGAGGAACTTCGCCATTTTTGTGTCCGGGAATTGATCGAAGATGTGTTGGTCAGTCTCCATAATACCTTAAAGAAAACGAAGGTCAAAGTGACTGTCGAATGTCCTAAAGAGCTTCGCATCATCAGTGTGCCTGGTTTGATTGAGCAGGTCTTAGTCAATCTCATTCAAAACAGCCTTATTCACGGCTTTGATAATGGAGCCTTAAGAGGAGAAATTCATATTTTCTGTCGTTCACAGGATACTTTTCATATGGAATACCAGGATAACGGCAAGGGGATGAGTTCCGAAACTTTGGAGCATCTCTTTGAGCCCTTCTATACTACAAAACGTGGTTCCGGTAGTGGCCTTGGAATGTATATCAGCTATAACCTTGTTCAACGCCATCACGGCATCTTGTATTGCGAAAGTGAGCTGGGGCAGGGGGTATGGTTTGCTTTGAATCTACCCCTCGGAACAATGGTGGATCTTGAAGAGGCAGCACTGCAAAACTGATGGTGGGGTAATGATGGTGGGTAATTAGTCCGTCCTCAACCTGATCAATGCCATATCAGGCGAGGACAGCAAGGTGACCTTTGCTCAGTCGTAGATAATGCAGGTATACTGCTCAAGCAGCTTTTCGGTCTCTGTATCCAGATCCGCCGCAACCTCTTGGATCTGATACTCTTGTTGACAGTTTCGGCATTTCAGTCGTACCCGACGGCATTGCCGGTGTACTTCCAGTTTACCACCACATTTTTTGCATTGCATAAAGGAGCGCCTCAGTCACTTAACCGCTTAACCGATCAATTCTGTTCTGGTAAAAATGGATTTTAAGGGATAGCCAGCCTGGGAAAGAACCTCGGCTCCTCCTTCCTCACGATCAACCACGGTAACAACCAGGCCTACTTTAAAGCCCTCGTTTTCTACGCGTTCAATCACCTGAATCAGGGTTCCGCCCGTGGTCACGACATCTTCAACCAGCGCGACATAGCTTCCCTCCTTCAGGTTTTTCTTCCCTTCTATATAGTTGCCGGTGCCATGCCCCTTTGCCTCTTTGCGGACAATAAAGGCGGGGATGGGGTTGCCATCCAGGTGACTGACAACGGATACTGCGGTCACAAGGGGATCCGCTCCTAGGGTCATGCCGCCGACACTGCTGATTTGCTCCGGAGCATTTTTGATCAACTCAAAAAGGAGCCGCCCGCAGAGATAGCCACCCTCGGCATCCAGAGTGGTCTGCTTGCCATCAATGTAAAAATCAGAAGTTTTTCCTGAAGTCAGGGTAAATGTTCCTTGGCGATATGATTTCTCAAGGAGGAGTTCTTTCAGTCGCTTTCGTTCTTCCGCTGTATCCATTTGTAAATATCCTTAATGTTTTTTTGTTAGAGGTTTGGTGCGATGGGGTAAGGGCACGGCGCGCCGTGCCCCTACTGCTCAGCAAGAAAGCGGGCTGCTGCTTCTTCTGCCACGCTATGAAACAAGGAGGGTAGCCTGTCTTTTGCCTCGGAAAGAGGAACCCACTCTCTGCTTCTGTCGGTTTCCCAAGTTTCTTTCTCTGCTGATACCGTGGCCAGAAAAAAGGTGAAACGGGCTGTTTTTTTGTCGCTGCATGATTCGCATGACTCAATAGGAGTCAGCTTTTCGCCGATTTTGACACAGTAGCCAGATTCCTCTTCACACTCCCGGGCAGCAGCGATTTTCGCAGTTTCTCCGGGATCAATTCCGCCAACCGGAAACACCCACGAACCTTTTACTTTGCGGGCCGAGACGATCAGCACCAAGGGGTCCTTATCGTTCTCTGTATATTTATAGACAACAACGCCTGCTTTTTTTCGCACTTTTTTCTTATTTTTCTTGCTCATCAGAACATTATGGAACGCGGTTGATTGGCTGTTAAAGGGGGGCAAGATTTCGCTCGTTTTTTTGCATGGTGACTTTTTAGACACCAAAACCCGTCCGTCCCCAGATAGGATGATTTTTTACAACGAAACAAGATACTGCCTTTGCCGATCCCTGTAAATATTTTCCCGGTTATTGCAGGGTGTTTTTTCTGTGTTCTTTATAGATTGGATATGATATTCTTTTTTCATGTTTGCCCGAAGAATACTGTATTCTAAGGAATATTCCAAGTATATGAGCAGCTTTTAAAGCTATCAGGGTATTTTCTTTATTCATTATAATTCTATTGGAGTCGCTATGTGTGGGATAGTCGGTTATACCGGGAATCGAAAAGTTATTCCAGTGTTGCTGGAAGGATTGCGTCGCTTGGAGTATCGAGGATACGACTCAGCCGGTCTTGTGTATCAGTATCAGGATGAGTTAGTGAAATTTCGGGCCGCTGGAAAATTGGTCAATCTGGAAGAAGTGGTTGATGAATATATCGGAGCTGATGCTCATACTGGTCTGGGGCACACCCGCTGGGCCACTCACGGCGCACCCACCAAAGATAATGCCCATCCTCATTCCGACTGCACCGGTGAACTGGTGGTGGTCCATAACGGGATTATTGAAAATTATGGTCAGCTCAAACAGGATCTTAGCGCGGATGGGCATTGCTTTTCCTCAGAGACGGACACGGAGGTTCTGGTTCATCTCATTGAAAAATATCTTGAAGATGATTTGGTGGCTGCCGTGCGTACAGCTCTGGCGCACGTTGAGGGTTCCTATGCCCTTGGTGTGATGTGGTTGAAGGATCCGGGCAGACTCGTTGCAGCCCGTAACCAGAGCCCCTTGGTCATGGGTGTGGATGCGGATGCCTGTTATCTTGCCTCGGATATTCCGGCCCTGCTCCCCTATACCAAGGATGTTATTTTTCTTGATGATCATGAATTGGCTGTGCTGGAAAAAGGTTCGTATACAATCATGGGAATTGAGAGTGGGCAGGAGATAACCAAGGAAGTCAAAACGATTAATTGGAATGCTGCTATGGCCGAAAAAGCCGGTTATAAGCATTTCATGCTCAAAGAAATCTATGAGCAACCTCAAGCCATTTTGAATACGGTGAGCGGCAGAATTATCCCGGATACAGGAAGAATTGATATCCCAGAGATCGGCCTTTCTGATGATGAATTGCGAAAAATCGAGCGGATTGCGTTGGTGGCCTGTGGAACGTCTTGGCATGCAGCCTTGGTGGCCAAGTATTGGATTGAAAAATGGGCAGGGATCCCGGTGGATGTGGATATTGCCTCGGAATTTCGCTATCGTCGGCTTTTGCTTGATGAACGGGTCTTAACTATTTCTATCTCCCAGTCTGGAGAAACAGCTGACACCCTGGCAGGTATCCGTTTGGCGGCCTCACTGGGTTCGAGAGTGGTGACCATCTGTAATGTGGTTGGTTCCACCATGACCAGGGAGGCGGACGGGGTTATCTACACCCATGCCGGTCCTGAGATCGGGGTGGCCTCAACCAAAGCCTTTACCAGCCAGCTTTCAGCCTTTTCTTGTTCACCTTGTATCTCGGGCAGGTTCGTCAGACCATTGATCGGGAGACGCTCAAAGAATTGGGCGCAGCGCTCATTGATGTTGCCGCAGTTATTGAGTCGACTTTGCCGGGTATGCAGGAGCAGATTCGGGAGATGATTGAGGGATATTATGATGCGAAAGATTTTCTCTTTGTCGGGCGGGGGCTGAACTTCCCTATCGCCTTGGAAGGTGCCTTGAAATTGAAGGAGATTTCCTATATTCATGCCGAAGGCTATGCTGCCGGTGAACTGAAACACGGTCCCATCGCCCTGATTGATAAGGATATGCCGGTTATGGCTCTGGTTCCGCAGGATGCGGTGTACCAGAAAACCATCTCCAATGTGGAAGAAATTCGGGCCCGTCAGGGGCGGCTACTACTGATCGGCACAGAAGGAGATGAACATCTTGCTGACCTGACCGATGATGTCCTCTATTTGCCCAAGGTTCATGAGGAGCTCAATCCTCTGCTCTATACCATCCCGGCGCAGTTGCTTTCCTATGAAATTGCCAATCGGCGTGGTTGCGATGTTGATCAGCCGAGGAATTTGGCTAAGAGTGTGACTGTGGAGTGATAGAAAGGCGGGGCGGATTGAAGTCGATATCCTCTGCACCGGGCAGGGCGAGGCAGGTCAAGGATGCTTTGTGCGTTTTCGATAATCTCTTTATATTGCTCGATATTCATAAGAACATAGGCTGGTTGACCATCCTCTGTGAGAATGACAGGCCCAGCTTGCGCGGCTTTTTTTGTCTTGCCGATATCTCTAGTTAATGCTGTGCTGGATATTGTTGTAACAGACATGGTGTATCTCCTGTTGAATTTTATGTAGTAACGTTACTATCGCTGGAGTGTTTTGTCAATTATGCCCCAACGGGGCTGTATATATCAGCTTAGGGTAACACCCTGAGTCCACGACTTTCTCAACCTTGGTGCCCGCCGTTAAAACAGCGGGCTATTTTCTGTCGTTCCTCCGGGACTATTGTCCGGAGGGACATTCAATCATAGCCCAGTGATTTATCGCTGGGGAGAGAAGGGTTTCTCGGGGTGTTACCCCGAGCTTGTTAAGTATAACCCCTTCGGGGTATTAGTATCCTGCGACAAGTACAACAAAATTCATCACCCTCAACCAAAACAATTCAACACCTTGACCACCATAAAAGAACAGCCCCCCTACATCCTACCACCACCCTTGACAGCCGCCGAGGCAACAACCAGCCAAAAACTGGCCAAGGATCTCCGTCTACCAAAGATCGTTGCGGAACTCCTCTACCGACGTGGACTGACAAGCCCGGAAGCAGCAGCCCCCTTTCTTGAGCCGCAGTTGGCTGAGCTGCCTTCACCCGCAGCCCTGAAAGGACTGGACGCCGCTGTTGATATCCTGGCCGAGACCATACAGGCCGGGCAGCAGGTGGTTATCCACGGGGATTACGATGTGGACGGCATTACCGCCACCGTGCTGCTGACCGATTTTCTGGCCAAGCTTGACATCAAGGCGATCTGGCATCTGCCCAACCGACTGACCGATGATTACGGCCTGACCATGAAATCCGTGGCTGCCTTGGCGGAAAAGGTGCGCATGCCCGCCCTCCTGATTACGGTGGACTGCGGTATCACTAGCGCAGAAGAGGTGGCTTATGCCCAAGAGCTCGGTTTCCGGGTGATTATCACGGATCATCATCAGCCCCCCAGTGATCAGGCTAGAATGCCTCAGGCCGACGCTATCATCAATCCACGTCAGCAGGATTGCGCGTTCGCCTATAAGGGCCTATCCGGAGTAGGAGTGGCTTTTTTTTTGATTATGGCCTTGCGCCGCAGGCTGGTAGAGCTAGGCATCTGGACCAAGGACACCATGCCCAATCTGCGCGATTTTCTCGATTTGGTGGCCTTGGGCACGGTTGCCGATGTGATGCAACTGACCGGGGTGAACCGCATTCTGGTCAGGGCAGGGCTGGAGGTTATAGGCGAGCACGGCAGGCCCGGTCTCCAGGCTCTATGCAAGGTCGCTAAAACAGGGCAGGGTATTATCACAGCGGAAAATATTGCTTTTCAGTTGGCTCCGAGGATCAATGCGGCAGGCCGACTGGGTAATCCTCAGTTGGCAGCAAATCTTCTTCTGAGTAAGGGCGATAGCGCGGCTGACTTAGCTCAGGAATTGGAGCAGGCCAATCTTCTCCGGCGGGAGCTTGAAGCGGCAGTGTTGGATGAGGCGGTGCGTCAGGCCGAAGAGCAGGTCAAGGAGGGCATGGAAAGCCTAGTGCTGTACGGCAGGAACTGGCATTTAGGGGTAATCGGCATTATTGCCTCCCGGATGGTTGATCGCTTTCATCTACCGTCCCTGGTTTTCACCGGCGATACTCCGCCGTATTCCTCAGAGGAGGGCGAGGTGGCAGTGGTGAAAGGGTCGGGTCGTTCCGTGCCCGGACTGAATCTCCACCGGGCTCTTGAGCTCTGCCAGGAGCAGATCCTCCGTTTCGGCGGGCACGCTATGGCAGCCGGACTCACTGTACGGCAGGATGCCTTTGCCGCCTTTCGTGCCCTGTTCGACAACCAGATACAGCAAATGGAGCGTGATGAGCAGCAACAGGGCGTCATGGTTGATGCTCTGTTGGATAACAACCAGAATTGCCAGGAACTCCTGCGAGGATTGCAGCTCATGGAACCCTTTGGTGAGGGCAACCCGGAGCCGGTTTTTCTTGCACAGAATGTTCAGTTGGAGGACGTCCATTGCCTGCGCGAACACCTCAAATTTTCGCTCAGCCTCAACGGCACTCGGCTCAGCGGTATTGGTTTTTTCATGGCTGAGCAGCATGCTCTGGCTGTTGCAGGGAAAGTGGATTTGGGCTTTCGCCTGAAGGAATCCTGCTTTCGGGGGAAAAAACGGCTTGATGTACATGCGGTTACTGTAAGGCCTGCTGATTAAAATGGACGGATTGGTGCTCCGGTTTTTCCTCATCCTTTTTTTCGTCTTCGGATTGTTGTTCAGAGCGATGCCGGGGGGCGGCGAAACGCAGGTTCCTCGGCCAAAGCAGTACACCTATACTCTGATTCGAGAATATCCCCATGACTCCAAGGCGTTTACCCAGGGGCTGGCCTGGGATGAAGGGCGAATGTATGAGGGAACGGGCCTCTATGGCCGCTCCTCCTTGCGCTCGGTGGATCTGAAAACTGGGTTAGTGAACCAGCAGCAAAACTATACGCGACAATATTTTGCCGAAGGAATCACGGTTTTCCAGGGACTCATTTATCAGCTGACCTGGAAAAGCAGGCGGATTTTCCTGTTTGATAAAGACAAATTTTCTGTGATCAAATCCAGGCCGTATCCGCGTGAGGGCTGGGGAATCACTCATAACGGCAACGAGCTGATTGTCAGTGACGGTACAGCCTCGCTGTATTTTCTTGATCCGGAAACCCTGGAAGAAAAACGGCGCATCCTGGTCCGGGATGACCAGGGAGAGGTTGCAAGGTTGAATGAGCTGGAATATGTCCGGGGTTCCATCTATGCCAATGTTTGGCAGACAGATCGGATTGCGATCATTCACCCGGAGGACGGTGTGGTCTCTGGCTGGCTTGATCTGAGTGAGCTTTCAGCTCGGGTGCAGAGCATTTGGAAAGGAAAAACTGATGTGCTCAACGGGATTATGTACGATCCGGTGAATGATCGCCTTTTTGTGACGGGTAAGTTATGGCCCTCGTTGTTTGAGATAAAGGTGGTGGCAAAGGAAGGTCTCTAAAAATAACCTTTTTTAACGCCGGGAAAAAGCTCGTTTTATCCCGGAGGATGGCAGCTAGCAGGTTATCTCACCTGCAAATACTTCTCCACCTGCACGGCCCGTTTAATCTGGCCTGCCTGTAGCATGATTGCCTCGGTTTGTTGCCAAGCCGGCATGTCAATGGCCCCGATCTTTTTTGCTTCAGCCTCGGCCAGCACCAGTCCTCGGGTAGAAGCAAGCTGCTTTTGCATAATCCGGGCATCGGTGTTTTTATCCAGTGCTTTCACCGCAGCCAGTACTTTGGTTTCGTTCTCCTGATTCATGGCCGCTTCCCAACCCTGTAACAAGGCTGTCAGAAATTTTTCTACAACCTGGGGTTGTTCTTTGAGCATCTCTTCCGAGGTGATGATCGAGTTGGCGACAAAATTCACCCCGAATTCTGCCGGATTAAAAAACCGCACAGCCTCCCCCTCCTTGGTCAGTTTATCTTGTAAAATAACGCCCTGGCTATTTCGATACACCGGCCAGACCTCGACTTGGCGACGGAAGAAGGGCATAAAATCAAAACGAACCCCGCTCAGCTTCACTTCTTTTTCTTTAATCCCGGCCTTGGTCAGCAAGGTACGCATGATGGTTTCATCATTACCGCCAAAGGTAATGCCTATCGTTTTTCCCTGAAGGTCGTTCAGGGTCTTGATTTCCGGCTGATCATCTCGGTAGATCCATTGCATGGGGTTGACCTGAAAGATCTGCGCCAGTACAACAAGGCGTGCTCCTTTATCCAGGGCGCGGATGACCTGATCTGCCGAAGCCACCCCGAATTCAGCTCGTCCAAGTTCCAGCTCGTTAATGGCATTTTTTTCTGGGCTGCCCTCCTTGATGTTGACCTGCAACCCCTGGGCTGCAAAATATCCAGCCTTGTTGGCATAGATATCTCCGGCAACACTGGTGTTAAACAGCCATTTCAGCCGGTAGCGAATCTCATGCTCTTTTGCCTGGGCTGAATGGGTAACGATCAGCAAGCAAAGGAAGGAATAGGGTAAAAATAGTAAGATATAGGTAAAGAGGGCGTATTTTTTATTCATGGGAAGATGCTTCAGTTGAAGTCTTTTGGATAATCCAAGTGCCGACGGTTTCAAGCAGCCCTTGGTAAACAGAAATGATAATGCCGATCAAAAACAGGGCGACAAATATTTTTGCCAAATCGCTTTGATAAAGGGCTGTGCGAATGCTGTAGCCTATGCCTGCGTTGGCAGCGACAAACTCAGCCACTATAGTTCCAGCCATAGCCAAGGTGGCACTGCCGGAAATTACCGTGGTAAGCTTGCTGAGGTTTTCAAAAGCCCGGATTTTGACTTCTAATTGCCAGGTCATCCGGCCTGTAGCTCGATAAAAATGTTCAATATCCCGGACCGGGGCTGCCATCACCCCGAGAACCGAGAGGAGGAGAGGGAAATAGCAGATCATGGAGGCGATGAGGAGCCGGGAGATAAAGCCGTCGCCGAGCAGAATAAAGATGATCGGAGCCAGAGCCACAATGGGATAGGCCTGGATATTATAGGCGGTTACCCGGATAAAAGAACCTAGCCAGGAAGATTTTCTTCCGGCAATCCCCACGCTGAAGGCCAGGATAATGGAGATAACCTGCCCAAGAATCGTAACCGACAGGGTACTGAAGACGGCAGGAATATAGTCGGCTATGACCTCTTTTGCCGTCTCCAGAATCAAAGAGATATCCGGTACAACATAATCGGAGAGGGCCAGAACGTATTTCAGGCCTAGTAATCCGGCAAGGCCGATACCATAGACGATAAGAAACTGCGCAATTCTTCTGACAAACCTCCTAACAAGCATTCATGATCTCCAACATTACTTCATCCAATCTTTTTCTATCCGGGAGCATGTCCTGAGCAATATCCTGAGCAACTTCCCTATCCCTCTGTACATCCATTCCCTGGAGAAGATATTCCCGACCTTCTTCTTTTCGCGAGCCGAGCACCACGATTTTTTTGCAAAAGGTGGCTATTTCCATCAAATTATGGGAAATAGAGAGGAACATTTTATCTGAAAAGCGTTCTTTGATATGCAGGAGGATGGTGTGGCGCAATTTTTCATCCACATTGGCTAGGCTTTCATCCAGGATCAGCAGATCAAAATCCTGCACCAAGTAGCGAATCAGGTTGACTCGGTTTTGCTGTCCCAAGGAGAGACGAGCAAAGCGGGAATGCATGAGGCTGTCCAAGTCGAAAACAGTAATCAGCTCTTCAAGCAAGGATTCGCACCCGGATGGCGTTACCTGTCGAAGTATATTACCAATGTTTGACCAACCCGGTAGTCGTTCCATATTATAGGAGTAGAGAATCGTTTTAATTTCCTTGAGATGGAGTTGGCCTGTATACCCGGTGATTCCAGCGGAAATAATCCGGGCCAGCGAGGTTTTCCCTACCCCAGAAGGACCGAACACAGCATGAAAACCTGGTCCCTGCATGGTAAAGGAGAGGCGATCAAGCACGATTGTGCCATTGTCCGAATATTCAAAGCTCAGGTTGTCGCATACAAGTTGCATTGTCTGTATTATCACTCCAAAAAAGAGGGTCGATATTTGGGAAGAAAAAAGATTATAGCCTTTTTTTTCCTTTAAAAAAAGGAGCAATTATTTTCAATAAGGTTACTTTGTCCTTCTTCTGGAAGAAGAATTTTAAATTTTAAACCGGTGATCAGGAAACTTGTATTTCTGTTTCAATTATGATATTTTATTTAAATAAATCTTACATGTGAAGTGTACAAAATTATTTACTGACCTTTGCTGTGGTGAGCAGTATGAACTTTACGGATAGCCCGTGTACAGTACTTATTGTTGATGACGACCCCTTTGGGATTATTCAGTTGCAAACCGTACTTAAGGACTCAGGATGTGAATTATTGACTGCGTCGGACGGGCCTTCAGCTCTCGAAATGGTCGATAGGCAACCGCCTGATATTATCCTCCTTGATGTTGTTATGCCCAAAATGGACGGCTACGAGACGTGTCGACTTCTGAAGGAGAATGAGGATTCTCAAAGAATTCCAGTTATCTTTTTGAGTGGTTTGCACTCAACTGAGGAAAAGATAAACGCTTTTGAAGCAGGTGGGGTGGATTATATAACTAAGCCGTTTTCGGAAAAAGAGGTACTGATCAGGCTAAGGACTCATCTGACCCTGCATCGGGTGAATAAACGTTTGATACACGAGCTGGGAAGCAGAGATGAGGAGTTGCAGAATACGGAGAGCAAGGTACAGGATGTCAATGCAGCTCTCAAGGTGCTCCTTTCCGCAATAGAAGAGGAAAAGAAGGAGCTTGCAAATCGGGTTCAGTTTAATGCGGAAAAACTTATTCTTCCTAAGATTCGAGCAATAACAGAGGAGGAGGATGCAGAAAAAAAGGAGGTCCTTTTTCGAGTAATTGAGAGTACTTTTCAGGAGCTCACAAGGCCTTTTGTTCCTGGTGCTGGTGGGGTTGAGCTGGGAAAAACCCTTTCTCCTTCTGAATTGCAGATTGTCAATTTGATAAAGCAGGGAAAGGGAAGTAAGGAAATTTCAGATATCTGTAATATATCTGTGAGTACCATTGCATCCCATCGTAAAACAATCAGGAAAAAACTCAAGATTACCAATAGAAAGGTAAATTTGTACACTTACCTGAGTTCTGTAAGTTAAAGTTTATCCAAGGAAGGGCATTGTGCTTTTTTCTGATGCTTCCTTCTCCAGAAATCTGCTGATTTTAATCCGTTGATGCGGAGGGAGGGCATTTTATGCATTGGGGAATCAGTCAGCGTGTCCTTTTTAGCCTTTTCTTGATCGCAGCTGTCCTCGGAGGGAGTGTCCTTTTTATTCTTCTTCGTTTCAGTACATTTCATGCTCGTTTCGAAAAGATTACCTACGAAATGCCAGCTCTTATGATTGCTGCCGAACTGGAGCAGGAAGCCAGAGTTCTGGTGTCCCATACTCAGGACATCCTGATGTCTCAAGGAAATTATCTTTTTGTGGATGTTCAAGGCCTGATTGAGCAATCGGTGGCTCGCATTACAGGTATTATCTCACGGGTTGAAGCAGAAAAGTCTTCTGATATTCAATTGCGAATGTTTATCACGCAATATCATCGTTTAGCTGATAATCAGCTGGATCTGGTTGCCTTGAAAAAAGAGCAACTGCGGATAAAGCGTCAACAAGAACAGATTCATAAGCGATTGGCAGTGTTACTCAAAGAGGTGACCGAGGACCATCTTTTCCTTCATCCGCAATTGAGTGTAACCAAAACTGATCCTTTCCAGGAATGGCACTCGACGATTTTTCGTACCATAGCCCTGTTGATGACCTCGTATACAAGTCGATATCAGCGGCATATTGAGACATATGCTTGGCAAGTTGAGCAGAGTGTAAATCACGCGACCAAGATGTTGGAGCTGCTCCCTGCTCAAACCAAGGGAGATTTAAGCAGGTATCAAAAAGAGATAACTCGTTACGCTGTTGGTGATAAGGGCCTTTTTTTTCTTTGTTCCGAGGGTATAAATGTACAGGATCGCATTGATGGCTGTCTCTTCAAGGGACGAAGTTATGCTGCTCTTTTGCTCGCCTCATCGCATCAGCTGCATGTAAATGCAAAGAAAGCCACTTTGGGAGATGAACGAGAAACATTCCTGGAACTCCATAGATTTCGTTTTTATCTCTTTTTGTTAGCGTTTATGGTGCTGGCTTCTTTGGCAGCGGTTTATATATTTGTGCGTCGCTCTGTCATCTTGCGTATTCTTGATATTCGGCAAAAACTCATCGGATACGATGTTGAGAGTACAGCAAAAGATATTTTTATCAAGGAAACAGGGGATGATGAGATCACCTCGCTGGCTGCGGGGATTAATTATTTTCTGGAGCAGATCCAACAACGAGAGCAGCGGTTGCAGTGTGCTGCCAGAGAGGCAGAGGTTTCCAATGAAGCGAAAAGTGCTTTTGTTGCTGCGATAAGCCATGAGATCCGTACCCCGATGAACGCCATTATTAATTTAACAAGACTCTGCCTAGCTACCGAGATCGGTCCGCCGCTTGACGACAGAAGAAAATATTGGCTAGGCATCGTTCGGCGTTCATCCGAGTCTTTGTTGAATCTGACCAATGATTTGCTTGATTCGGCCAAGGTTGAAGCCGGTAAAATGGAGTTGAATCAAGGCATTTTTAGACTTCCTGATCTTCTGGACAAGCTTGAGCCGTACAAAATTAGTGCAGAGATGAAAGGGCTTGATTTTCAGGTGAGCATGGAACCTGATATGCCGGAATACTGGTACGGTGATCAACAACGGGTCGGCCAGATTCTGATTAACCTGGTGAGCAATGCTATTAAGTTTACTGAGAGAGGGCAAATTCAGGTGAGCGTTGAGATGTACCAGGATAACGAAGAGTGTCACGAAGAATGGCTCTTATTGAGAGTTTCTGATACGGGAATCGGGATTCGCGAGGATAAGTTGGAAAGTATTTTTCACCCCTTTCAGCAGGCAGGTCAGTCGGCTGTGCGAAGCGGGGGCACCGGCTTGGGGTTAAGTATTGCTCGGCAGCTCGCAGAGTTGATGGAAGGAAGTATTCAGGCTGAGTGCAACCTGTACCAAGGCAGTATTTTTCAAGTTGTTCTGCCGTTACATTCGGTAGATAAGAAAAAAGGTGACAAGCTTGTGTGTGTGTCTGATCATGGCAAAATCGTCCCCAAAAGTTTTATTGGAGGAAAGATTCTCTTGGTCGATGATGATCCTTTTAACCGTTTGGTGGCTGTGGAGTTGATGAATATGGCCGGGCTCACTGTCGAGAGTGCAGAGGATGGTGTTGAGGCGGTTGAAATGGTCCAGACAAAAAAATATGATTTGGTACTGATGGATTTGAACATGCCGCGTATGGATGGTGTTGAGGCTGGTATAGCTATACATCACCTGCCTGATTGTGCAGACCTGCCAATCATCGCCCTGACAGCTGATGCAAGTGGATCGACCAAGCAGAATTGTCTTCAGAGCGGAATGAATGACATTATCAGTAAACCCATTGATCCCCAGACCTTTTTTGAAACCCTAGAGTTTTGGTTACCTGAAGAAAAAAAGACTTGCGGTGACAGTAACAGTAATGCTTCCTTGCAGGTCTCGTTGCAAGATGAGCTAGCTGTGCAGGCTGAGCCGGAAGAGAGAGTTGCCCCCTTGTTTGATAACCCAATTATTCTCGAAGCCTTTGTCGATACTCATAGTCATACGATGGAGCGAATTTGTCAGGCCCTTACTGAAGGTGACCGCGAAGAGGCCCATCGCCAGGCCCATAATTTAAAATCAGCAGCCGGAGCTATCCAGGCGTTGAGCCTGAACAGGCTATCCGCAGAGCTGGAAGAGTGCTTCAGTAATACCTCGACCATGAACGAAGATGTTGAGACAGATCTGATTAACCAAGCGGAAACAGAACTCCAAGCTGTTCTCGAACGTATTGCCCGGCATCAAGGTTGACCGCCCTTATTTTACCTCTTTGTCACTTCTTTTACTAAGAGAGGGAAGAAAAAAAATATCTATCATGATAATTATTCACACAAATTTTTTTTCTGACATCTTCGTGATATTGACATGTTACTTCAATATTGTTATATAACTGTCAAACAAATACAATTTTTATAAAACAGTTATTACTGAGGACATCAATCGTATGAAAAAAATCAGCCTGTCCGTTGATGCCGTTCAGATTTCCGTCGAACAGGGTGCAACCATACTGGAAGCAGCCCGCCAAGCCGGAATCACCATTCCGACTCTTTGTCATCTCCCGAAAAAAATATCTCAAGAGTCCCATTGCGAGGTCTGTGTCGTTGCCTGCGAGGGACGGGAGGGCCTCATAAAATCCTGCGCAACCCCGGTCGAAGAGGGGATGGTCATTATCACAGAGAATGATGCAATCAAAGCGCATCGTCAGGAACGAGTCGCTGCTTTGGCATCCATCCATTTTGGCGACTGCAAGGCCCCATGCAGCCTGACTTGTCCCGGTCAGATTAATGTCCAAGGCTATATCGCCCATGTGGCCAAGGGACAGTATGCAGAAGGGGTCCGGCTGGTCATGGAGAAAAACCCTTTGCCTTTTTCTGTAGGCCGTCTTTGCCGGCGTTTTTGTGAGAGCCGTTGCCGGCGGGTCCTCCTGGATGACCCCATTGCCATTAACCACCTGAAGCGCTTTGTTGCTGACTGGTGCATGAGTAATCAGGTCGATTTGAATATTCAGAAGCAACCGGCTACGGGTAAAAAGATTGCTGTTGTCGGCGGCGGACCTTCTGGTCTGGCCGGGGCCTATTATTTGGCCAAGAGCGGCCATGACGTGACCATCTATGAGGCAGAGAAAGAATTGGGCGGGTTGCTTCGCTACGCTGTTCCCGAGTTTAAGATCCCCAAGAAGGTACTGGACTACGAAATTGCAACCATCCTCAAGCTCGGTATTGAGGTCAAATGCAATCATCGCCTTGGTCAAGAGGTGAGCATGGATGAGCTGAACAGCCAGTTCGACGCTGTCCTGCTGACCATCGGGGCCGGAGTTGATCAGCCTTTGGGGCTGCCTGGTAGCGACCTGCCCGGTGTTCGCCCTGCGTTAGATTTTCTCCGCAAATATAATGCAGGTGGGGAAGTAAAGCAGGGCAAGAGCGCAGCCGTGATCGGCGGCAATAATGTCGCTATGGAAGCGGCCCGTGCTTTGCTCCGTCAGGGCTATGAAGTAAGCATTGTTAATCCCAAAAAAGATATCTCTGGACTTGGTGCCAACCCGGTAGCGATCCAAGAAGCGGAAAAGGAAGGGGCACGTTTTCTCTTTCAGGTTGACCCTTGTGAGATCAGGCAGCAGGGTTCCGGGCTTGAATTGGTTATGAATCAGCTGGAGTTAAGTGAGCCGGACAAGAAAGGAAAACAGAAGCTGCAACCTGTTCCTGACGCCTTTGATGTCCTGCTGGTGGATACGGTTGTTTATTCCCAGGGCCAGATAGTTTGTCAGAGTGATGAGACTCCAGCGGCTGATGTAGCACTGAGCCCAAAAAATCTGATCAAGGCCAATGTCAAGACCGCGATGACCAGCATGGATAAGGTCTATGCAGCTGGCGAGGCAGCTGGCGGCTCCCGTCCTCTGATCCAAGTGGTCAGTACCGGGCGTAAGGCAGCAGAAAGCATCCATAGCGCTGTGATGGGCCTTGCACCGGCCCCGGCGGAAAGCCGCTTTAATTTTACACGCGGTAAATCTGCTGAGGATAGCAAGGTGCTGGAACGGTTTACCAAGCAGGAACGTACGCCTATGCCTACTCGTACACCTGAAACAGCTGTGCTGGATAATGAAGAGGTGAAGCTGGGCTTTGATGAGGCTGCTGCCAAGCGAGAGGCTGATCGTTGCCTGGAATGCGGTTGTATGGCCTTTGACGACTGTGACTTTAAAACCCTCTGTATTGATAATGATATTAATCTGAATAAAACCGGCATGGGGACAGTGCCTGCCTACAGCCTGGATCAATCCCACCCTATGCTGGATGTAGATCTCAATAAATGTATCTACTGTCAACGTTGTGTCAATGCCTGCGCCTACGAGGCCCTGGATTTAAGCTGCGTATCCAAGGATGAGCAGGGTGTGGCTACGGGCATCTCTCTCAGCTTTAACGACAACTGTGTGCACTGCGGCAACTGTGCTGACTTTTGTTCTACCGGCACGATTACCAAGAAGGATGTGCTGTCACCCATCCTTAACGAAGAAACACGCAAGGTACGCACCACCTGTCCCTACTGCGGGGCCGGTTGTCAGATGCAGCTCAAGGTCAAGGGCGACACCATTATGGAGGCCACCTCGGAATCGCATTTGGCTCCCAACTACGGGGCACTCTGCGTCAAGGGTCGTTTCGCCTTTAACTTTGCTCAGGATAAGGCACGTCTGACCACTCCTCTGGTTCGCCGTGACGGTAAGCTGGTGGAAGCTACCTGGGATGAGGCCTATGATGTTATTGCCGAGCGACTGACCAAGGTCAAGAAGGAGCATGGGTCGGATTCCATTGCTGGATTCTCCTGTGCCAGAGCAACCAACGAGGAAAACTTCCTCATGCAGAAGTTCATGCGCACGGTGATCGGGACGAATAATATCGATCACTGTGCCCGGCTCTGACACGCTCCTACTGTGGCCAGTCTGGCCATCACTTTTGGTTCCGGCGCAATGACTAACTCAATCGCCGATGTCGTTAATAACAAAACAGATCTCTTTTTCATGATCGGGTCCAATCCAGACACCAGTCATCCCACCATCGGCCTGCGTATCCATCAGGCCTTGGATAAAGGGGATGCTAAACTGGTGGTGGTTGATCCGCGCAGGACCAAGCTGGCAGAACGAGCCGATCTCTGGTTGCGGATTCAACCGGGTACGGATGTGGCCCTGCTCAACGGCTTGATGCATATCATCCTGAAAGAAGATCTTTGGGATAAGGACTTTGTTGCCCAGCGCACCGAGGATTTCGAGGAGATGCAAGAGATGGCGGAGAAATATCCGCCTGAACTGGTTTCCGAAATCACCGGTCTCCCGATCAGTCAACTGGAGCAGGCCGCCCGTATGTATGCGGCTCCGGGTCGCAATGCGATCTATCACGGCATGGGCATCACCCATTATCACACCGGCACGGACCGAGTCAAATCCATCGCCAACATGGCCATGCTTTGCGGCAAGGTTGGGGTGGAAGGCGGGGGCTGTAATCCTTTGCGCGGTCAGAACAATGTGCAGGGAGCCTGCGATATGGGCGCTCTGTTCAATACCATGCCCGGTTACGGTAAGCTGGATAATGATCAGTTGTTTGACCGCTACGAAGAACGCTGGCAGGTCAAATTACCCCGGCATCCCGGCAAACCGGCCACGGAGATCTGGGACAATATCCTCCAGGATGAAATCCGAGCCCTGTACGTGTTTGGTGAAGACCCGGCCATTGCTGATGCTAATATCGGCCATGTCCATAAGGCTCTCGATCATCTGGAGTTTCTTGTTGTCCAGGATCTTTTCCTCAATGACACGGCTAAAGCAGCGGACGTGGTTCTGCCTGCGGCTTGTTTTGCCGAGAAAGACGGCACCTTTACCTCCACGGAGCGACGGGTGCAACGGGTACGCAAAGCGGTTGAACCTCCGGGAATGGCTAAGGAGGATTGGCAGATCATCAGCGAGCTGTCCGAGCGGATGGGTTACTCCATGGGCATAGCAGGTCCGGAAGATGTCTTTAATGAAGTCTGCGAACTTTTGCCCCAGTACAAGGGTCTTTCCTACGCCCGAATTGAGGATGTCGGCCTGCAATGGCCGGTGCCTGATACTGAGCATCCGGGCACCCCGGTTCTCCATACAGAGTCCTTTACGCGCGGTAAGGGCCTGTTTTGTGCCGGAATCTACATGGCACCTAAGGAGCCAGTGGACGACGAGTATCCTATGCTCTTCACCACGGGCCGTCATTATGCCCGTTATAATTTCAGCAATATGACTGGCAAGACCGAGGAGATTGATGATATCGCACCCGAGGCTCTGGCCGAAGTTAATCCTGTTGATGCCGAGCGGATGGGGATTAAGGCGGGCGATATGTTGCGGCTTGCCTCCCGCCGGGGAACGGTGGATATCAAGGCGAAGATCACCGAGCGGAGCCAGCCCGGTACGATCTTCACTACCTATAATTATGAGGAAACCCCGGTCAACTTCCTGACCTTGGATGCGCTGGATCGGCTTTCTCGGACTCCTGAGTATAAGCTTTGTGCTATTAAGGTGGAGGTTTTGGGGTGATCTTTAGCGTGAAAATGAGCGACTGATGGTTGCTCTGTGGAGTATGTGAAAGGGGCGGGCCTTTGGGTTTCCCCTTTTTTTTATTCGGTTGGCAGGAAGGGTTCGAACCTGCAACCCCACTCTACAACCCGCATGGCTGCGGGGTTTGATTTTGGGGTGTGATACCGTTTTGCCTACCTTTTTCTCGTTTTTGGCTACTTCCACCCTACTTTGACGGGTCACTACCGGAAGCCCAAAGCACGGCATGATTGGGAAGGTTGTTCTATAACATCTTCCACTGATGTGTTATAAGTTCGTTAATGCAAGTTCCTTCAAAGTAATAATGCGGCTCATTGGGAAATTTCGATGATATTTCCTTTAAGTTTTTATCGTTATCTGCGCTATGAAAGAATAGATAAACCATAACACTATGTGCTGCAAATAATACAAAATAAACCTCTCCTCCTAAATATTCGATATAGACTTTTACATCTTTGTCAAATGGTTTGGCTTTCCCTAGTATTCTATCAAATGATAAATTCTTTGTTTCTCCAGCGTGTGGAAAAGATGAAATGCGCCAACATGAAGGTACCTTTTTAAGGTATTCCTTTTTTAAAAGTAAAGCTGCTGCACTTTTAGCAATAACAGCTAATGCTGTAAATAAAATATCGTTAATGATAGTTGGCTTGTCTTTTTCTGTAAAATGATATCCCTTGATTTCTTCATATGATTTTTTTCTTGCATCGATAATTTTAAAATAATTTAGATCATTTCTTGAAAAGTCATTAAAATTTTTTTGATTTAAATATAAAAGTGGTAAGTCATTTTTCTTTCCCGGTGAGAATGTTACAGAATTAGAATTATTAAGGTTAGAAATTATCTTCATAGCCTTACGGCAATAATCTTCTGGGCCAAAATTATTATTACATGATATGTGAGTGTTAATTGTGCCAGCATAATCAAATCCTTTAACTTTTGGTTGGCTACGCTCTATAAATAAACGCGGTATCGCGTGATCACGACTTATCTCTTTATCTGATTCAATTTCCTTTCCGCATAAATAACATAACATGTTATTACCTCTAGTTTTTATAATATTAGTAATGCAATATAAGCGTAACCGCATGCGGGGCATTGGGCTGCTGCCATTCCGAAACACCTAAAAAGCAAAGTAAGTTGTGCGAATCAGGGACAGACCACGTTTTCGTTTTTTTATTCGACCGGGAACTCCAGCAGGATTACCTTCTTACCTGAACTTTCACGCATCCAACCGGAAGATGCTGAAAATGTTTATCAGAGTGAGAACAGCCATCGGCAGAGCTTCCAAGCTAACTCAAAGCATTTTCCAAGGATTCAGTATTGCCTGATGACTCGGGGAAAAATCCCCTTCATTTCGTGTCACGACAGTCATCTGGTATACTGATGCCGTGGCGGCAATGTACCCGTCAATAATCGACATCCTCTGTCCTGAATCCTCCGCCCGCGCCTGCATAATCCCCCATGCTTCGGCAACAGCATGATCAACAGGAAGAATCCGGTCACCGTAGTCCGCCAGCAGCGTCTCAAGCCACACCATCAGGTGGCTTTTCTTTTTTGACTCAGGTAGCCGCGTAATACCTCGTTTCAACTCTCCTATGGTGAGGGAACTCAGAAACAGGCGGTCCGCAGGAATCCGGGCAAGCCAGTCAGTCACCGCCGTATTCGGTCGAGGTTTAACCAGCTCGGAGATCACGCATGTGTCCAGCAGATAGTTCATAAATCAAGTTCCCTCGGATATTCATGCTGCCTCTCAAACGGATCAGCATCATTGTCGATCTTTGGAGCACTCAACAGAAAGTCGGTAAACGAGGGCTTCTGCGAGGTCAATTTCTCATAATCACGGACCGACAGGACAACGACGGTATTAACCCCCCGCCGCATGACATATTGCGGCCCGTGCGTGAGTGCTTCGTTGACCACTTGACTGAATTTATTTTTGGCATCCTGAAGTGCCCAAGTTGTTCTTCTTATCATATATTGTTCTCCTTGCAGTTATTTCTTTTGAGCATCTTTCACCTAGACAGTCTAGCTGTATTTTAGGGTATCCGTCAAGATCTTTCTTACTAATCCAATGTTTACGGCTGATATTCGGAATCGGAATTGCTGCAAAGATACTGTTCAACTTGTCAGGGAGGATCGTGAGCGATTGATAAACAGGGGTCCGACAAGCTGGATGTTTATCCGGCGCGAATAGAATCACTGCGTACTGGTTTACAGTACTTCTTCAGGCGGGTTTTTTTAAGAAAGCTCCCTGTTGCGCCACATAGCTGCTAAATAACGCAACATTAGCCGAAATCCCCCAGCCGTCAGGCGGAACAGGGTGAGGAATCCAAAGCGCCGCACTAGATAGAGCGCATTATTCATGAAAAAATTGACCTGAAGATTGGTCAGCAGCACTTCCGCATAATAGGCCCGCAGGCTCATCTTGCTCGGACGAATGGAGATATTACCAAAACTCCATTGCTCATAATCTGTGACGTCAAACAAAAGTCGGTCCTCGAATTCCTGAAAAGCAGGCAGACCCGGAAAGGGCGTCAGGGGCGAAAGCGAGGAGATCTCCGGGCGCAGCTCACGGATATAGCGACGAAAGGCCTTGAAATCAGCATGGTCCCAGTCTGGATGAAAAATAAACGAAGCCCAGGCATCCACCCCCCATTGACGCAGCAATCCAGCCACCTCCAGATTATCTTCCACCGTAGCCTTTTTCTGATAGCGAGCCAGCTCGCTGGGGTTAAAGGACTCATACCCCACCAGCACCGCCTTGAGACCGTATTTCGCAAAACGGCGCACGCTTTTTCGGTTATGCAGCACGCTCTGCACTGATCCGTAGCAGAGAAAGGTTTTGCTGATTTTTTCCCGGTCAAGAAAATCACAAAGCTGTTCCAGTCGCTCACCGCTAAACAGGAAGTCATTGTCAATGATCATGATGCTCGGCTCGCCTATCTCACGGATCTGGCGAAAGATCACTTCCATGTCTTGATGGGCCTCTTTGGCCCCCTCGATTCGCCAGCGTAGGCAGAAGGTACAGCATGTACTGCATCCCTGTGATGTTTGAAGTAGGGCGCAGGGTTTATAACCGAAATAACTGTACTGACTTCTGTATTGCTGGCAGGAGCTGCGATCCGGTACCAGGTATTCGTTCTTTTGCAGGCGGATGTTTTCTGGAATCCCTTCCCGTACCGCAAGGACGCCGGGGATTTTCTCGGTGTTGTTTGTTTGAGCCTTGTTTGAAGCAGCTAAGGCTAAGGCCTCAAAAAGGCCATGCAGCCCGGCCTTCGTGGTTTGGTGCATCACGTAATCAATGGCCGGATCAGCAAAGGCATGGGGTATGACTTGGGCTTGGGTACCGCCTACCACCACCGGAATGGTTGCATCAATTGCCTTCACCACCCGGGCTAGCTCCAGCACGTTATTCACATCAATACAGAGTGCGGTGATGCCCACGGCCTTGGGCTGCTGCTCTCGCAGATACTGCTCGATATTCACCTGCTCTGCCATCATGTCCAGGATGGTGACCTGATGTTTTTCCCGCAGCACACCGTAGACCGCCTCAAGTCCAAGGGGTTCGCAGAACATGAATTCGCCAATGGTAATGGCCTTGGGTGGACGGGGAGGGCGGATAAGGAGAATGCGCATGGCAAGGCTGTGTAGGAGAGCAGAGACGCTGAAAGGAAGCGGTTAATCCTGCTTTTTCTGCTGAGCAGAAAAAAAGTTAACCCAGGACGAGGTTTTTTCTCGGTGCCAATCTTTCGGTGGCAGATGAGGAGGTGCGGCAAGTGAGGCCAGCGTGGTCCGTTTATCCAGACGGTTGTACACCCGTACCCAAAAGCAAAAACGCTCAGGATCGACTTCACATCTTCCCTGATTACTGCCGCCACAGGGACCGTTGACAAGCCCTTTTGGGCAATGCCATTGCGGGCAGAGAAAAGCGGTGTGAGAGAGTGTGCATTCACCACACATTTGGCAGTTATACACTTGGCGTTTTACGGTCTTCTCAAGCCAGAGCAGGATATTGAATCTGTAGCTGCTCTTGGCGCAAAACAGGCAGAAACGGGCAAAGAGTCGACCAGTGATATATTGATCTGTAAGGAGCAGGTTATGGCCAAGCCTATGCATCCACGTAGTATTGAGAAGGGTGCCTGGGGACAGAGGTTCAGCAGCTGGCTCAGCAGCTTTTTTCCCCTTGTCTTCCGGTACATGATGTTGAAAATAATACCAAGTTCCAGGTATCGGAAAATCATAGTGTGCATTGTCCGGGATCCCCTCTCTGTCCAGTTGTTCAACCCTGTCCAGCAGATAGGCGATATCCTTAAACCGAAGATTGACCCCACCGAGATGAACCCCTTGATAGCCGCATTTTTTTAAACGGCTTACCATGAACGCAGCCCTATCAAGCCGGGCGCGGTTCGCACCAGCGGCGGCTTCAGCCTCCATCTGTTGCACCAGTTTTTCAGAGAGCAAAATGCCGGGCATCTTGCCAGCAGAGAGGGCTCGAGCCAAAGGTAAGGTTGGGATAAAGATATTGGCAAGCAAGGGGATCTTTATCCCTTGCTCATGAAGAAATTCTGTCAATTCTTCAAATTTGCAGATATCAAAGCCAACCTGGGTAATAACAAAATCTGCCCCAGCTTTAATTTTATGGAGGAGTTTGACGTACTGCCAGACCTGTTCAGCTTCACTGGCTTTGAAAGGAGAGACCACACACCCTGTTAAAATACTGGGTGCGGGGTACTTGTTTTTTTTGCTTTGATTATCTGGATAATGCCCGTTCTCCATATCGTTAAGAAGCTGGAGGGCTTGAATGGTATCCAGGTCATAAACAGGTTTGCCCCGTCCATAATAGCCGGGATGAGGAAAATCACCGCCCAGAACAAGCAGAGAACGGAGACGCAGACGCTGATAGAGGTAAATGTGACTAACAATCTGATTACGATTTTTATCCTTGAGGGAAAAATGGATAAGGGGCTCTATGCCTATTTTGATCAGCTCGGCACCGATGGCCACCGGTGCCAGCGCTGGATTTCCTCCAGGATTATCCGTGATAGAGAGCGCCTTGATCCTGCCGTCCTCTTTTGCCTGTTGTGCAAAATCCAGCAGCGGATCGACCTGCTTACGATTAAACCCCTGGCGTGGTACAAGTTCAAAAGTGACTGTGAATTCATCAGGGGTGTTCAGGGCAGTTCGGAGCATTTGGATTTATTTCTTTTTTCGCTGCAAATTATATTTTTTCATCTTATATTGCAGCAGGCTCTTGGTAATACCAAGCTTTTCAGCCGCTCTGGCCTGGACATTATTGGCCTCTTCCAAGGCCTGACGGACCAATTTCTCTTCAATACCGCTCAAAACTTCGGAGAGACTGAGGCCCTCTGGAATGAACTGGCCCAGTTCAAGGCCGGAACTCCATTCCTGTATACCAGGCATCTGACTGGTATCCGGTTGGACATCCTCTCCCTCAATGCAGCCTTCATTACAGAGAATAGCAGCCCGCTCAATGGTGTTTTCCAGCTCTCGGATATTCCCCTCCCAAGGCAGGGTGACAAGCAGACGCATGGCCTCGGGAGAGATCTCGTTCCTTTCCCGTCCGAGTCGTTCCCCGTTTTTCTTGAGGAAATAATGCACCAAGGCCGGGATATCATCGAGTCGTTCCCGCAGGGGCGGCATGTGGATATGAATGACATTGAGGCGATAAAAAAGATCGTTTCGAAAATTCCCCTGCTCCACCTCGTCTTTCAGATCTTTATTGGTTGCTGCGAGAATGCGAACATCAATGGAAATAGTGGTATTGCCTCCTACCCGTTCAAAAGAGCGCTCCTGGAGTACCCGCAGCAGCTTAGCCTGCAAGGCAGGAGTCATTTCCCCTATCTCATCAAGAAAGAGTGTGCCTGAGTCAGCCAGCTCAAAGCGCCCCTTGCGCATTGCAGATGCATCGGTAAAGGCTCCTTTTTCATGACCGAATAACTCGCTTTCCAGCAAATGCTCGGAAAGGGCAGCACAGTTCACCGAGATAAATGGTGCATCCCTGCGCTCGCTCAGGTTATGAATAGCCCGAGCCACCAGCTCCTTCCCTGTTCCAGATTCACCGGTGACAAGAACAGAGGAAGGGGTGGGGGCAACCTTCTCGATGAGCCGATAGACGACCAGCATATTCGGATTTTTTCCGATCATGCCGCCAAAACCCGATTTAAAAGTGGCTTCACTGCGCAGGCGTTTAATTTCCCGCACCATGCCATAATGCTCCACGGCCTTGCGGGCAGATGCCAGCAACTCCTCATTGGAAAAGGGCTTGGCTAGGTACGTGAAAGCACCGAGATGCATAGCCTCAACCGCTTTGCCGACCTCGGCATAGGCAGTGATCAGGATGACCGGCAATCGCTGATTAAATTCTTTCAGCTTGCTCAGCAGAGCGATACCGTCCATGCCAGGCATCTTCATATCGCTTATAACCAGATCCAGGTCGTTTTCTCTCGCCATTCTTAGGCCAGCCTGTCCGCTGTCCGCAGTAAAAACTTCGTATCCTTCATCGCGTAACAGTTCAGAAAGGACAATCAGGTAATTCGGTTCGTCATCAACTACAAGAATAGTATGCATGGTAGCTCTGAAGTATGGGTTAGGGAAGGAGAACGGGTTCTCCTTCTCTTTTTAATCTCGTCTTAATCTCTTCTCTTTTTGTGCAGGATCTTCTTCTCCGACATTCTCTCATTGCTGAACATATTGCAATCGATCAAGGAGTTCAACCATTATTGAATCCGGCGGACAGATAGCACCAGCTTCTCCGGCAAACAGCCTGCCATGCTGGCTGCCGTGGTAATCGCTCCCCCCGGTACAGAGCAAAGTATATTTTTCCGCGAGAACCTGTAAACGTTTTTTCATTTTTCTACTGTGGGTGGGATAGAATACCTCCAGACCATCAAGCCCCCTTTCTACTAATTCCTGGATAAGCATGGGTTGGGCCTTCATACTCTTATCAATTATTCCAGGATGGGCAAGCACGGCTAGTCCTCCGGCTTGATGAAGAATTGCAATAGCTTCCGAGGATTCGGATGTGTAACGGCTGCACCATGCAGGTTTGTTTCTTCCCAGGTAATAAGAAAAGGCCTTTTGCATATTAGTTACATAGCCCTTTTCTTTCAGCAATCTGGCAATATGAGGTCGGCCAGCTTGGCCGCATCCAGAAACCTGTTGCAGTTCCTGGTCAGTAATAGAAATTCCCATTTTTGCTAATTTTTCCAAGATATTCCTATTGCGCTCAATCCGTCCCTGTTGCAGACGGGCTAACCAATCGAGAAGCTCTTGATTATGTGGATCAATACCGTAGCCGAGAATATGTAATGAATACTGACGATGACTGGCGCTGATCTCAATACCACTGACAACGGGTATGCCAAGTTTTTGGCCCTGGCACATTGCTTCTTGCACACCCTCAACAGTATCATGATCTGTTAGAGAAAAACCTTGAATCTTGCGGTCCGCAGCCATTTGAATCAGCTCGGTAGGAGTGGCCGTGCCGTCGGAATAAACAGAATGAGTATGGAGTTCAACGCACATAAAAAATAATCAACAATACAGCCAAAAATATTGTAAGAATCTATATTAGATAGGATTTGCTGACAATTTTTTATCGCCAGCAATCCTGTGGGAGCTGCATATTTCTCCTCATAACCTTATCTATAGCAAATTACTTAATGATTGTACAGGAGAGAAAATGCGGACTGGGGAGAGCTACTATTTTATCTGCTGGCCTCAAACTCAAATTGCTTTTCAAGAATATTTTCGTTATTTTTACCAAAAGAAATTTGTAGCTTTTTCATGTTGGATATTTTTTCAAATTTCTGTCAAACAGGTCAACCCGAGAAGGAGCGACCCAAAAGGAGAAGAGTATGGAGCTGTTCGTAGAGTATCATTTGTGGATCATGATTGCAGTCGTGGTCGGCCTTGTCCTGCTGCCCCAGGAGCATAGAAAAAAGAAATCAGTTCTCACCCTGATTGTTGTTCTCGCGTTTTCCATAGGATACGAGCTAATAATGAGTGAACCGGTGACAGAGATGCCGGGTCGGGTCAATAATTATTTCAGCCAGGACGGAGCGAATCATACAGAAAATGAGCATTATTACAATCGACCAGAAAACAGGTTGGAAAAGCGATATGGTTCTCCTGTGAATCTTGATAAATGATTCCAAGGAGGCTCGCAGAACTCGAAATTTAAGTTCTGCGAGAAAACGGAATGGCGGAAAACGGTAGGGGCGTTTCGTGAAACGCCCCTACCTTATGCAACAATTATGCAGAAACCTGTCAGCTATTCAGCAGCCTCTTCCACAGGAATCGCCTCCTGCTTCTGTTCCGAAGATTCCTCAACACCGGAATCATCCATAGGGTCATTGACAGGCTGGACATCCTCCTGAATCTGTTCCTGTCCCGCGTTTTGCTCAGCAGCCTGAACCTCCTGCTGCTCGGGTTCGGCAGCTTTGGCCTGCTCTTGCACAGCAGCAGATTCAAGGGGTTCCTGTTCAGAGTCTTGAGCCACATCAGCTTCCTGCTCTACCGTTTCTGCCGGTGCATCAGGAAGTACTTCCGCCTCGATTTCAGGTGCGGCGGGTTCCGCCTCTACCTCTGTCTCTACCTGTTCCTGCACAGCAGCCTCTGTATTCTGCACAGGCTCATCCTTCAGATCCTCATCCTGCACAGGTACTGCTTCTTCATCCTCTTCAGCAAGGAAATCAGGCAAAACCGCCTGCTCTGTCTCCTGATCTGGAACATCAGCAAGCGGTGCTTCCTGCGCGACGGGTTGAACTGCCGGAATTTCTTCCTTCTTTTCCTCATAGCCAACCAACAGCTTTTCCCGCTTGGCTTCGGTCAGATCATCGACCAGCCACTTGCCGACCTTGAAGTAGAGTTCGTTATTCGACATTTTGAGGATAAAATAATCCTCCTCCTTGTTATCCTTCTTGTCATCATTCTTGGCAAAGGCATAGGTCACCTTGCTGTCGTCCTGCTTGGTCACAGTGAACTGGACAGCCGGATCCTTAAGCAGCTCGGCTGATGTTGCGGGATCAAGCACCGACTGCACAGAGATGGCGGTCACCTTATTCAGCAGCGAATCCACCTCGTCCTTCTCGATTTCCTCTTTGCTTGCGCCGTCCAGCAGCCAGACCTTTTCTTTGCCCTCTTCTTTCTTGATCAAAGAAATATCAGCCAGGGTAACCGCTTTGAGATCATCTTTGCTCAAATCAGCCAAGGTACGATCCAGCCAGCTATCAGCCTCCACATCAACCTCATGGCTACTCACCGAGATGCTGACCACAGCATCCTGATCCGCCTTGCGGACATGGCTGTTACGCATGCCGGCAGAGGTGCCGAGGTAGAACTCTCCAACAACAGTGTCGCCCTGCTTCAGGGTGACGTGGCGTTCAAAGTCATCCTCAGTTGTTTTAAAGCGTTTGGCCGCCCCTGTGCTGGTGGCCACAGCTAGACCTTGACGGGCATCGGCCAGCTTTTGCAGCAGACCATCGACCTGTCCTTTACTCACTGGCGCAGAAAAAGCACCCGGCATTATCCAGCCCTTATCGCTCTTTTGCAGAACTAGCTCCTCATTCTCCGGCCCATTGATAAGAACAGAGCTTATACTCTTGGGAGTAAAGGAGAGAAAGGCTGAGTCCGGTGCCGTGGATTCCAGATTAACCGCCTGTTGCTGATGCACAGCCACGGTCAGCCCGATCTGGAGAAAAAGCAAGACTGCGGCTGCATAGATTATTGCCTTCATCATGATGATACCCTCCCTGTCTCAAGTTGCAAAAAGGCAAGCTGACGTTCCTCTGCCCGTTTGCGAATACGGAGTCGGAGCAGCCAGATGATTGCCAACCCAAGCAGCACAAGACCATAGTTGAGATATTCCCAGAAAAGCTGCTTATTCTTGGTGATAGGGTTAAGAGGACGGGAAAAATGGCTTCTGCCCCGGATAGAGAGCAAACCCCGATCCTCCAGAGACCAATCGACTGTGTTGGCGACAAGCTGCACCGGACCGAGGTAATTGGTCCGCATCACACTGGAACTGATACTCAGCACCGTGTCGCTGAGAAAGCTATTTGAACCGAACAGGATGATTCTGGCCGTGTCTGGGGATTTATCCAATTGCCGGCTAATGACCTGCTCTTCTTTTTCTTCGCCATCTTTTTTCATGGGTGCTTCCGCTGCATCTTCATCCTTTTTCAGCAACGGCGAAGGCTTTCCTGTAAAATAGGAAGTAAAACCGCCCTCAATAGCCGCTGCCAGCAGTTGCTGTCCTTGCTCGCCTTCAACAGCAAAACCAAGATCGCCGTGGGTCTTGAAGTCCGGCTGAATCGAAGTAGATGAAGAAACCCAGCTCTTTTCAGAGCTTTCCAGCAGCCGGGTGACCTTGCGGCCCTTGTTTTTCTCTGGATCAATGGTGATTGGTGAAGGCCAGTTCATGGTGAGCTGCTGCAAGCCCGAAGTGACACCGCTGTCCTCGTTCATGCCGTCTGGTCGAATATCAACAAAATAGGGGTAATTGACCAGTTTGGTTTCCCGGATCATGAAACCGCCCAAGTTTCGTTGCACCGGCACGGGAAAAGGGCTGTTTTGCGGGTCCAGCACCATTTTCTTCTCCAAGGTAATGCCGTTATGTTCCAGCCAGTCTTCCAAACCGGTCTTCTTCTCGGTCATGGAAAGCTGTCTCTGGAGATCAACCGTATAGGGAGAGGCGGCCAGAATTACTGTCCCGCCCTGCATAAGAAACTGATCCACAGCAAAAAGTGCCTTTTCATTAAGCTCTTCCGGGGCAGCCAGCATCAGGATATCTGCTTCGCCTGGAACGTGTCCCTTGGATAAATCCGCATCCGTAACTGTATGTTCTTGGGAAAGCAACTCGCGCAGGGCATCAAACTTAGGACCGTTTCCTCCGGGAATTCCGTATTGCGGCATAGGCGGCCTAGATTCAGGAACACTCAGGGCCACGTTCTTGGTAAAGCCAGTGGCAAAACGTTTCAAGCCTGCATCGATGGCCCGCTTCAGGCTTTCTTTTTTCAGATCCTTGGGCAAGGGGATCTCCACGGTCTGGTCGCCGCTTTTCAGCATCATGTAAAACCAGAAGGAATTTTGATCAAACAGGCTGGCAGCCATAGGCCGAAAACCGTATTCCTGACTGATTTGCTCGGCGATGATGCCGTTGTTCGCCTCTGGATCAACAGTTGCGGCGGTGAAACGACCGTTGCTCTCTGCTGCCAGCTCCTTGGACAGATCCAGCAGATCGGCCTTTAAAGTGACCAGTTCCTTTGGCAGCCGCTCATCCACGGAAAAATAGCCGGTCAGTTCAACCGGTTTCTTCATAGAGCTGAACAGATCACCACCTGCCTGATAGCTGTACAGGACTTTCTTAATGGCACGGGTGATGTCATATTCCGGGTTACGCAGCTCCACGTCCAGGTTTTGCTCATCCTGGGCCTTGATCTCGATGAGATCGCGAAAACCTAAGGTCTCGAACTGATCACCGTAGCGGATCAGGATATCAAAATAGGAATTCGTGACCGAGGCCTGGTACTTGCTGGATGTCTGAAAAGGCACAGGCCGGATGCCGTATTTCTGGCCAGCCTCCTGCTCCAGATCCGGGTTATCTGCCGGATCAATAAATTCAACCCGCACCTTATTGTTGCCAGCAATGGCGTATTCTTCCAGCAGGTCGCGGAGCCGAGGCACCAGCGGGGCCAGCAGTGGGTGAGTCTGGGCGGAAAAATAACCTCGAATGAGCAGGGGTTCTTGAATCTGTCCCAGATAGCTGCGAGTGGCATCAGATATGGAGTAGATATCACCATCTGTCATGTCCGAGCGAAGCTCACCTAGAGGAGAAAGCCAAAGATTTGCAGCCAGAAAATTGGCAATGAGCAATCCACAAGCCAGCTGCCAGGCCCGATGGTTCTTGTTGACCGGGTTGCCTGCCCAGCGAATTTTCTCCAAGCCGTAGATATTGAGGCAAAGAAAAACACCCATAATGCCGACGTAATAATAGAGATCGCGAAGATCAATCACGCCTCGGGTGATTGAGTGAAAACGGGACCCGCTTCCCATCATCTGGAGAATTTCTGAACCCTTATTACCGAAAAAAGCAGACAGGGTGTCAGAACCGATCAGGTAAAGCAGACCGCAGATCAGCGAGGTGGTGATCAGGCTGACGATCTGGTTTTCCGATTTCACGCTGACAAAGAGGCCGATGGAAATATAGGCCGCTGCCAAAAAGAGCGAGGCAAGATAGCCACCCAACACCGGGCCCCAATCCAGAGGTCCGAGAAAACTCACGGTAATGGCCAGAGGCAGGGTCAAGGCTAGGGCCAGGGCAATTAGCACCAGACAGGCTATAAATTTCCCTAAAACCAAGGTGACCGGTCGTACCGGTGAGGTCAGCAGGAATTCCAAGGTGCCAGCCCGGTGCTCTTCTGCCCACATCCGCATGGTGATGGCTGCGACTAAGAAAATAAGCAGGATTGGCATCCACTCAAACAAGGCCCTGAGTTCTGTTATATTGCGGGAGAAAAAAGTCTCCACCCAAAAAGAAGATAAAAAGGGTTGTCGCAAGAAAGGTGCCGAGAAAGATAAAGGCAACCGGAGAGCTAAAAAAGGCTCCGAATTCCTTGCGTGCTATGCGAAATAATGTGCTCATGATGCTGCACCTCCT